>JAQUIZ010000046.1:0-10022 GCA_028683355.1 Fermentimonas sp. | reverse complement strand
TCACTCTCTTTAATTGCAGTAATTTCGCCCTGCAGTCTGATTGGAGGTGCAAACCTATCATCTACTTCAGCCCCTGCTACCTCATCAATATGACCACCAATGCCAACCTCAAGAGCTTTTTTTATCAGTTCAGGGCCCGGAATAGATGCATAAATCAGTTTTTTACCATTAGAAGCCTTAAGTTCCGGTCGTTTGAAAATCTCATGCAGAGTCCAGGTTACATCACCAGCGCCCCCTGCTGTTGGATTATCACCCATGTCACTAATAATAAAAGGCTTTTTGTCACTTGACAGAGCCAGATTCATAGCGTCGTCAAAGTAAGTTGTTGGAGCAACAAATTCAAACTCTTCTCTAACATCCCAAAAGTGCTGTGCCAATCTCTCTGCAGCTTTAGCAACAGCTTCCTTATCATCGCCGTAGGCTACTACCACCCCATGATTGCGAGGTTCATCAGCCCATGGATATGACATCCAAATTGAAGCGTCAATAACATTATCACCATCAATTTGTCCGGGAATTTGTTCATATAAACCTTTACCCGGTTCTATACGGGTACTTGTTTTTTCTCCCGGGAGTAATATCGGCACCGGAATCCATGCTTTGTAAGCAGGTTTGCCTTTCCCCGATTCGAGTCTGCCTAGTAGATTTGTGACAGCCCTCTTTTTAGTTTCTATTGCATCTTCGTGAGGAGCAAGACGATAACAAGTAATAAGATCTGAGTTTTTTGCAAGTCGCGGAGAAACGCTGCCATGTAAATCCATGGTTGTTGATACTAATACCTCATTTCCAACCAATTCTCTGATCCTTACCAGGAAGTCACCTTCCGGATCATCAAGTCCCTGAACACTCATTGCTCCATGGATATCGAAAAACAGTCCATCCAGCGGCAGGTTAACTTCAAGCATTGCTAATGTTTTAGTAACCAGCGACTCATAAGCCTCACGTGTAACAATTCCGCCCGGCATTGCATGCCCTCTTAGTGTAGGGAGCCAAACAGCTCTGTCAATGATTCCTGAATCAGGATCCATAAAAGGGTAATAACTAAATACATCTTCACCTTCACGGGCTCTGAAAGCATCTTCGTGAGTAACAGCGGGCGAGAATGTACTTGATTCGATAGCAATACCTGCAATTGCTATTCTTGGAAGCTCATTATTATTCTGACTCTTACATCCTGTCAGAATCAGTAAGATTGCAACAGAAATTACAAGAATTATCTTTTTCATATTGAATTTATTTTATTGATTATTTATTACATGAATAGTGTGTGTGGCAACCAGACAAGCGGTTTCGGTGCGAAGTCGGGTATTTCCTAAGCTTATTGGTTCAAAACCATTTTTTATTGCATTTTCCACCTCATCTTCGCTAAAATCTCCCTCCGGTCCGATAAGAATCAGTGCATCTTCTCCTTTACCGTATAACTTTGCCAGTGGCTTTTTTGGCTTATCGTAACAATGAGCAATATATTTTTTCGATTCAAACGGTCTTGATATAAATTCATTAAAGCTTACCTGCTTATCAATCTCAGGGAGCAGAGATTGCTGAGACTGTTTAATAGCTGCAATTGCAATTTTTTGTAATCTTTCTGTTTTTACATCTTTCCTTTCAGAATAGAATGAGTGAATTGGTGTGAACCTATCAATACCAATTTCAGTAGCCTTCTCAATAAACCATTCGTTTCTGTCCATTTGTTTAGTTGGAGAAAACGCAATATGAAGCTTGAAGTTTCTGCCTGTGGACACCTCATAACGTTTCAGAACAGTAACAGTACAATTTTTAGAATTTGCATCAATTAATTCACAATCATAAAAAAAACCTTTTCCGTCAGTAACTGTAAGTTTATCACCTGTTCGCATTCGCAGAACTTTTACACAATGCTGTGATTCGTAATCCGGGAGTTGTAAGTTCTCATATATACCGGGACTATAGAATAGATTGAAAGACATTATTTATTATTTCAGGATCTGTTTTCTCTACGGTTTATTTCATCACGTAAACGAGTTGCCAGCTCATAATTCTCTTCTTTAACTGCATCATTAAGACGATGTTTCAGAGCGTCGAGACGAAGTCCTGACAATTCTTCTTCATCACTTTTATCGTCAACACTTTTAGAAGAGTCGTCCTGAGCTGAAGCCGCCTGCTCATCAAAAATAATTGCCATATTTTGCATTATCTCCTCTGTAGTATAAATTGGTGAGTTTGTGCGAATTGCCAACGCAACAGCATCGGAAGTGCGGGAATCTATTCTGTATTCTTTGCCATTGTGTACAAGCAATAACTCAGAAAAGAATGCACCCTCCTCAAATTTATAAATTACTACTTCAATCAGCTTAACATCAAGCTCTTTGAAGATTGAACACATCAGATCATGTGACAAAGGACGAGGTGGGGTTATACCTTCCATTACAATAGCAATAGATTGAGCCTCAGGGGTTCCGATTACTATTGGGAGACGGCGTATACCATTTTCTTCAGAAAAGATAAGGGCGTATGCGCCAGCTTGAACCTGACTGAAAGAAATCCCCATTATGGATAATTTTATTCTTTTTTTCTCCATTTATACGGTTCTTTATTTAATAGCAACATCAAATATAGTAAATTTTTGCAACTAATAATTTGCAACTGCTGATTTTTGAAAATTTGTGCGATTTAGATGGCAATTAATTAAAAATGTTGTATCTTTGCACTCACAAAATCAAATGGTGGTTGTAGCTCAGTTGGTTAGAGCGTCGGATTGTGGTTCCGAAGGTCGCGGGTTCGAGCCCCGTTTTCCACCCGGATCTCCCCAGAGGAGATTTTTCATTCTCATAAGATTAGTTTTAGGTAATCACGTATTAACACATACGTGATTTTTTTGTGCCTCTACAGATTGAAGTTTTTATTAGAGTTTTCTTCGTCTGAATTCAGAACAGACTATTGCTGTTGCAACAGCAACGTTAAGTGACTCAGACGTCATGACACCTGCAGGGAATTCGGGAATATATAGCTTATGATCGATATAACTTAAAACCTCATCGCTTATACCTTTCCCTTCACTTCCCATTATAATTAATCCATTTTCTGACAATTCTTCGTTATAGATGTTATTTCCATTTAATAAAGTTCCATGTACGGGAATATCAGAAAGACTGCTTAAAAGCTTTGTTAAATCAGTGTAAGAGACAGATACCCTGGCTATAGATCCCATAGTTGCCTGAACTGTTTTAGGATTATAAACATCCGCACAATCTTCTGAGCAGATAATGTGCTCTATTCCAAACCAGTCAGCTATACGTATTATCGTTCCAACATTGCCCGGATCCTGAACACCATCAAGCACTAAGCTCAGTTTATTTTTGATCTGTGATTTATCAATTTCTGAATCATGACGGTAGAAAACAGCAATTATTGAAGGTGGAGTTTTTAAAAAAGTTGCCTTTTTCAATTCATTAGGACTGGCTTCAATAATCTCCTCAGCCCTTAGTTCAGGATTAGCATAAAAAACTTCAGGCAGAGCAGCAATAAGCTGACATTTACAAGATTCCAACAGATCAAGAACAAGTTTAGTACCTTCTGCAACGAAAGTGTTATATTTATTTCTAAATTTCTTTTCTTTAAGAGATTGGATATATTTAATTTTATTATTGCTTAAACCCATTAGTGTTCAGTTATAAGTTATCTTTTTTATATGATCTGAATAATACAGAGTGTGTAAAATTAATCATTTTATCTGTTTCGAGAGACAGCTAACATATCAAAAAACGGAATAAACATATCATTCTTTAGAGCAGGTAGTTTTAAAAAATAACTATCTTTGTAAATAATCAGCATATAATGAAGAGTGTGATCACTTTTCTATTGTAAAGAATAACAATATTTGATAGATTTTTATGAATGATAATGCATTAATGAACAGGGCAGCCGATAATATCCGCATTCTTTCGGCATCTATGGTTGAACAGGCAAAATCCGGACACCCCGGGGGGGCCATGGGTGGTGCAGATTTTATAAATGTACTGTTCTCTGAGTTTTTAGAGTATGATCCGGAGAACCCCTCATGGGAATCAAGAGACAGGTTCTTTCTGGATCCCGGACATATGTCTGCAATGCTTTACTCAGTTTTATGTCTGAGCGGTAAATTTTCAATGGAAGAACTGAAAAATTTCCGCCAGTGGGGAAGTCCGACACCAGGTCACCCTGAGATAGATGTTAAAAGAGGTATTGAGAATACATCAGGACCTCTTGGACAAGGACATGCTTTTAGTGCAGGTGCAGCAATTGCTGCTAAATTTCTAAAGGCCAGACTTGGGGATATCATGAACCATACTATATACAGTTTTATATCAGATGGTACTATTCAGGAAGAGATATCACAGGGTGTTGGGCGTATTGCAGGCCATCTGGGTCTGGATAACCTAATAATGTTTTATGATTCAAATGATATACAACTATCAACAACAACTGATGTTGTTACTAGTGAAGATATAGCAAAAAAATACGAAGCCTGGAACTGGAAAGTGATTACTATAGATGGTAATGACGTTGAACAGATACGTAAAGCACTCAAAGAAGCTAAGGCTGAAATAGAAAAGCCCACGTTGATAATTGGCAAAACCATTATGGGCAGAGGTGCATTAGCAGCTGATTGCACTTCATTTGAATGTCAGGTGTCTACACATGGTCAGCCTTTAAGTGCTGCCGGAGCTGACTTTAATCAAACTGTAAAGAATCTTGGCGGTAACCCGGATAATCCATTCGAAGTATTCCCAGAGGTTCAGAAGTTATATGACAAAAGAAGGCAGGAGCTCAAAGAGATCGTTTCAGTAAAGAAAGCTAAATATGAGGAGTGGGCGAAAGCTAATCCTGAACTGGCTGATAAGAAACAAAAATGGTTCTCGAGAGAACTACCGGAAATTGATTGGGAGGGTATTCAGCAAAAGCCTAATTCAGCAACCAGAGCAGGTTCTGCTGAAGTTTTAAGTGAATTGGCTAATAGGGTAGAAAATATGATTGTTGCATCTGCGGACCTATCAAATTCAGATAAGACAGATGGTTTTCTTAAAAAGACTAAATCCTTTAAAAAAGGAGATTTTACAGGAGCTTTCCTTCAGGTTGGAGTATCGGAATTTACAATGTCATGTCTTAGCATTGGAATGAGTCTGCATGGTGGGGTGATACCTGCATGTGGTACATTCTTCGCTTTCTCAGACTATATGAAACCTTCAATACGTGTCGCAGCATTAATGGAAACCCCGGTAATATTTATATGGACACATGATGCATTTAGAGTAGGTGAAGATGGTCCTACACATCAGCCAGTGGAGCAGGAGGCTCAGATTCGTCTGCTTGAAAAACTCCAAAACCATAGTGGTAAAAATTCTATGCTGGTTCTTCGTCCGGCAGATGTTCATGAAACTACTGTTGCATGGAAGATGGCACTGGAAAATGATAATTCTCCTACCGGATTAATTCTTTCAAGGCAAAATATTAAGGATCTTCCCGCTGCAGAGTCTCGTTTCAGTGAAGCCTTAAAAGCTGAGAAGGGTGCTTACATTGTTGAGGATGATGAGGATTATAATGTTATATTACTTGCATCAGGATCAGAGGTCTCAACTCTGGTGGAAGGAGCAGGACTGCTTCGTAATGATGGTATAAAGGTAAGAATCGTTTCAGTACCCTCTGAAGGATTGTTCAGATCTCAACCCAAGGAATATCAGGAGGCTATATTACCTAAAGGGAAAAAGAAATTCGGTTTAACTGCAGGACTGCCGGTAACATTGGAAGGACTGGTAGGTGCTGATGGAACTGTATGGGGACTAAACTCTTTCGGATTCTCTGCACCGTATACTGTGTTAGACGAAAAACTTGGATACACAGGGCAAAATGTTTATGAACAGGTGTTAAAGCTTTTATAGAGTAAAAACTTCAAAGCTTAACATTTAATAATTATAAGTTATGTCAGAATTTAATAACACGGATAAACCTATAGGTCTTGCATCAGATCACGCAGGTTTCGACGCCAAGAGTTATATTATTAAGGCGATTACAGATATGGGGCTGAAATATAAAGATTTCGGGACCTATTCTACCGAAAGTACTGATTATGCAGATTATGCTCACCCTATGGCTACTGCAGTAGAAAGTGGCGAATGCAGGTTCGGTATTGCAATCTGTGGAACCGGAAACGGCATTAACATGACAATGAATAAGCATCAGGGTATCAGGGCAGCTCTTTGCTGGAACCCTGAGGTTACGTTTTATGCACGAGCTCACAATGATGCTAATGTGTTATCTCTTCCTGGGAGGTTTCTTAATAATGAAGAGTTTCGGGAAATTCTTAAAGTATTCCTGAATACTCCATTTGAGGGGGGCAGACATGAAAGAAGAATTCATAAAATTCCTTGCGGTTGAAACTTAGAAAAAAATATTTCGCACTTATTTTCCTGCAGCTTTTTTACTTTCAAAGCTGTGTGGATATAAGTCTTCAGTTTGATAATAATCCAAAGGGCAATTTTGAAGCTCTTTGGAATATTATCGACAGGAATTATTGTTTTTTTGAGTATAAAAATATTGACTGGGATGCTGTATATGAAGATTACAGTTCACGAATAACACCTGAGATGAGTAGTGAGGGACTTTTTAAGCTTATGGGTCAAATGCTCGCTGAACTCAAGGATGGACATGTTAACCTAACCGCATCTCACGATATAACACGTTATTGGGAATGGCAGGAAAATTATCCTTCTAATTTTGATTCCGGTATTCAAAAAGGGTATCTTGGAAAGGAAACAGAATACAGCAGGGCTTCAGGTATGTGGTATAAGGTTCTGGAAGATAATGTAGGTTACCTGTATTATGGAAGTTTTTCAAATGACGTAAGCAATTCAAGTCTGGATCAGATCTTAATGAAAATGGCACTATGCAATGGTCTGATAATTGATGTAAGGAATAACGGTGGAGGTAATCTTACCAATGTTGACAGAATTGCGAGTCGTTTTTTTAATGAACGCAAACATATAGGATATATTTCTCATAAAATTGGACCTGGACACAACGATTTTTCTGAATTTCATCCTAAGTACATTGAAAGCTCAAACCGTGTGCGATACCAAAAACCTGTAGTTGTACTCACGAACAGAAGTTGCTACAGTGCAACTAATGAGTTTGTCAGCATAATGAAATATGCTCCGCAGGCAACAATAATAGGTGATAAAACAGGAGGAGGCAGCGGTTTGCCTTTTTCATCAGAACTCCCAAACGGTTGGTCGATACGTTTTTCTGCTTCACCTATGTTCAACGCCGAAAAGGAACATATCGAGTTTGGTGTGGAACCTGATATTTATGTGAGTATGCAGCAGGAAGACAAAGAAAAAAACAGGGATACTATCATAGAAAAAGCTAGAGAATTACTAAAGAGATAGTAGTTAGCAGCCATGAATATTATCATTTCTCCTTCTACAATACCGTCATTTAACTTATCAGCTGAAGAATACCTCTTTAGCCAAAAAAATGAAGATTTTCTTTTTCTGTATGTCAACGACCCAAGTGTTATAATAGGTTCTAACCAGGCAGTAATTAATGAGGTAGATATAGATTTTTGTATAGAGTACGATATATCTGTTATTCGTCGTCTATCAGGCGGTGGAGCCGTTTATCATGATAAGGGTAACCTAAATTATTCATTTATTCATAATAAAACAGGAGAACCATTGAGTGCTAATTTCCTTAACCCAATTGTTGAAACGCTTCACTCCTTAGGAATACCTGCCGTAATTGGAAAAAGGAAAGATATATGGCTTGACGGATATAAAATTTCAGGTACTGCTTCTCATATCTCCCGGGGAAGGGAGCTTCATCATGGAACACTTTTATATGATACAGATTTGGATGTATTGCAAAAAGCTCTCTCTTCAAAACAAAAAAACACAATTAAAAGGGCTACAGCTTCAGTGCCAAGCCCGGTAATAAACATTAAAACATTCCTTCTGGAGAGTATAGGAAGTGCGCCGGATATAACTCAATTTACTGAAAATATCATAAAAAGTCTATTATCCTATTACAGATCTGACAAGAGGTTAAAACTCCAGGAAAAAGACATAGAGGTAATTGAGACCCTTAGAAAAGCCAAGTATATTCAAAGAGACTGGAACTACAGGATGTAATCCTAAAAAAGTGCAATTTACACATTTATTTTCTCTGCTATTATAATTTTTTTGTACTTTTATGGACTTTATGCTTTCAGTTTGTTTGAAAGCTCTAATCATATTTTTCATATCATATAAACTACAATGTCGAGAATTTCAAAGAGGAACAGTAAACCTAAAAAGAAATTTTACCATAGAAAAGGTTTTTTCCTGACCACAGGAATAATTATAGGAGTAGTAATTGTAGCAGCTTTATACCAGACTTCGGTGTATTTTTCTACAAATGAATCATGTATGATGTGCCATGTTCATCCTCACGCAGAAGAAAGCTGGCAGCTCTCGGTGCACGTTAATAACGGAAGCGGAGTAATGGTAAATTGTGTTGATTGTCATCTGCCTCCAACTGATAATACCTGGGCACATTATTCAGCTAAAGCTGTATTGGGTGCAAGAGATTTATGGGGATACCTAACCAAAGATAGTGCAGATTTTAACTGGGATCAGAAGTCAGAACTGGAACATGCGGTTAAATATATTCCCAATGAATCTTGTGTAAAATGTCACCAGAATTTATTTCCTGAAGGTGTTACAGATGACGGCATTACAGCACATCTTTATTATGAAGACAATGCAGATAAACTTGATTTGCAATGTATAAGCTGCCATTTGGATGCAGGTCATTATAATCCAAATTACGCTCACAGTCAGATGGTAGGAATCCCCGGAATGGGTGGTTCTTATGCTGTTGATACCAGTCTCTATTTTAAAGAAGCAACACCTGTAAGTAGTTTTACTGACTTCAGGGAACAGATACCCGGCACTCCTATCTCTTTTAATATGATTGCAATAAATGGAGGCACCTTTAAAATGGGAAGTTCAGAAAAAGAACCCTTCAGAAACCCTGATGAATCGCCTCAGCATGAAGTTGCAGTGAGTCAGTTTTTTATGGCGGAAGTTGAAACTACCTGGGACCAGTACTGGGCATTTTATGCTGAAACTATGAGTGAGGGAAGAACTCCACCTGAGGTGGTGTATGAAAATAATCTAAATGCCTTAGGTGTTGATGCAATCTCAGGTCCCACACCACCATTCGGCTATCCTGATCAAGGTTGGGGTCAGGGAGACAGACCTGCAATAACTATGACACATTACGCTGCTGAGACGTATTGTCAATGGTTGTCGGAGAAAACCGGGAAGAAGTATCGGTTACCTACTGAAGCTGAATGGGAATATGCCGCAAGGGGTGGTAGAGAAACAGCTTACTTTTTCAGCGGAAATCCTAAAGAATTCTCAAATCATGGATTTATGCGTAATATTTTTAAACCTAAGACAGACAGTATCAGTACCTATGTAATATATGATAATAACAGCAACGGACGCACACAACTTCCATCTGAAGTAATGCCAAATCCTTTCGGATTGAAGAATATGCTGGGTAATGTACTTGAATATACCGCCGATAAGTATGATCCTGAAGCATATAGCAAAAGAAGTGGCACAACAGTTGATCCGATTGTCACCGAAGGTGAAGAGTGGGTTGTTCGTGGTGGAAACTACAACTCCGATGCTTCAGATGTACGTAGCGCATCTCGTTTTCAGACACATCATGATGATTGGATGAGAACAGATCCTCAACAACCTAAAAGCATCTGGTGGTATTCTGATATAAAAGGTATTGGATTCCGTGTTGTTTGTGAACCTGATATTTGATAAAGAAGCTGAAAATTACTAATTTATTGTTTTATATAATATTTATCCAAAATGAAAAAAGAGAACAATTTAACCAGAAGATCATTCCTGAAGACTTCTGCTGTAGCAGGTGCAGTAGGTGTAATAGGCACAGGTTCTGCAGGTTTACTTACATCCTGCAGTGGTGGAACAAAAGGAAATGGTGGAGCA
>JAQUIZ010000171.1 GCA_028683355.1 Fermentimonas sp. | reverse complement strand
TTTCGTGGGCTGGGCAAAACGGTACTCATGGGTGTGGTCTATCCCATCTGGAAGATCATCAAGGGTGAGCGATACGTGATTCATACAGCCGCAGACGTAGATCTGGCGCAGGAACGTACCGCCTTCACCTTACATGAACTGCAGAATAATAAACGGCTCACGATGGACTATCCGGAGCTACAGCCTGTGGATGCCTTTGATCTCGACTTCTATCTCAAGAATAAAGCCAGGATCAGAGCCAGAAGTATCAAGCAGTCCCATAGGGGAACTATCAATCCAAAGACAGCGAAACGTCCCGGGCTGATCGTCTGCGATGATATCGATAAAGAAGAGAACATGGGTAACCAGTCCATCGGCAGGAGACGTATGGAGAAGATCTCCCAGGAGCTAGCCGGAGCACTCTCACCCGAGGGTAATGGTAAGATTGTCTGGCTTGGCAACCTGGTGCATCCCAACTATGCGATCTGCCAGTTTCAGGAGCTCATATTAAGCGAAATGCTGGCAGATAATCCCGATCTTGACACAAGATACCAATCGGTGCTGAAAACGCACCAGAAAGCGATTTTGCGCTTCTCTCTCGAAGATATGCAGGGCAAGTCCACATGGGAGGCTCAATACCCTACTGCTACTCTGCCAAGCTTACGAGCCAAGTTCGGGCAAACCGGGTATCAAAGAGAGATGTTAGGTCAGCCCGTAATCGAAGGTAACATCTTCAAGAACCATTGGTTCTCCAAGTACCGGACATTACCGGAGCCCAGTAAAATGAAGCGGATCTGGCTCTATGCCGATCCTGCATGGGGAGAGAAAGGCTGTTTCAAAGCTATCATCTCCATTGGTTATGATGGTAACCGCTTCTATGTGATCCATGTCTGGATACGTCAGACTGAGAATACCAAGTTCTTCCGATACTACTATGATGCCTATCAAGAGTTGGATCGCACTTACCGGGTAAAAGCCCGGGCTGCCTGTGAGACCACCTATGGTCAGGCACGTATCCTTGCCGACTTTGATCGGTGGGCACAAGACAATCATCTGCCACCAATATCCCACCGCATTAAGCGCATCGATAACAAGGATAACAAGAACCTGAGAATAGAAAGGACAGAGACCATCATTGAGACTGCCAAGGTGCTTTTTCCAGAGGGACAGGATACACCCACCTTGATTAGTCAGTTCCTAACCTATCCTGATGGTTATATCGATGGCTGTGATGCTCTGGCTGGATGTCTGGAGCGCTTCTCAGAATACGATATCGGCAGAAACAGAGTGAAAGTCCGGAGGTTCAGTTTCTGATGAACTACTACGATAAGCTCATGTTGGAATACTACCGGGTCCTCAATAATGCATGGAAATCCGAGATCAGAGATGCGGCCAGGCTTGCCATCCAAATGCTGAGTGATATGCCAAGAGCCGAGAAGATCAACAAGAACGTCATAGATAAGCTTATGGGCATCATCAATACTCAATTGGGGGATGACTTCGCTGCACTGGTAAATGAGCCCACCAAGGCGATAATAGACCGCTGTGTGCGGCTCGGACTCAGGGACACCCAAGTGCAAGCCCCCACCAAGACCAGCATCGGGCTCTGGGGCATTGAAGATCAACATCTATCTTCCACCATCCAGAAACAGCAGTTGTTCTGGATCGGCAACCACTTTGAAGCTGATGTCAGGCAGAACTTCGCAGATACACTATCCAAAGCCATCGAGCAAGGCTATACCAAAGAGATGCTTGCAGATACCCTAAAAGACCAGTTCAATGACCTTGCCAATCGCTCATCCCACTATTGGCAAGGACTGGCGGAGCATACAGCACTCAGAATACGTGAGTTCGGAAGGCTGCAAGGTTACAAGAAAGCCAAAGCCAGATACTACAAGCTGGTGGTGATCCTAGATGACCGCACCAGTGATATCTGCCGGGCTTTGGCTGCCCAGGATAAGGTATATCCTCTAAGCGATGCCCTGGAAGTGATGGACAATCTCATGGCTCTGGATACCAAGTCCAACAGTCTGGATGAAGCCAGAGACTTCATCAAAGCCCTCGCACCTTGGATCAAAGACGATCAGATCGAATACGACTCAGAGATGAACCCGGTCGGTGTCTCCGGA
Source organism: Fermentimonas sp. (assembly GCA_028683355.1). GTDB lineage: Bacteria > Bacteroidota > Bacteroidia > Bacteroidales > Dysgonomonadaceae > Proteiniphilum. The sequence goes on along the minus strand of JAQUIZ010000171.1, from coordinate 2,702 downwards.
GTGCATACACCATTCCCGCCATTTCATTGGAAGTGTAGGACGACAACTGAGATATACACTTAGCCGATTCCTCGTACTAATCTCCAGTATGTATTCTCATACTTGTGCGTACAGAAAGGGCAGACCAGATATCCTAAAGTACTAACTTTCCTTGCCTCGAACCACTTCTTGCATATACCACACCGAAAACGTCTAGTGGTGGTACCAAAATCTCCCCCTCCAGTTTTGTGTACAACATGTGCATTACCCCGTTGCTTTATGGAATGGAAATCACCCCCCGCTACCTTACAAGAAACTCTAAGTTGTTTATCAGATCGGAATCTTCTTCGTTTCTGTGTTCTGGAACTACTATAACGGCCGCATTTCCCCCCTCCCTTATTATTCTCCTCAAATTCTTTCTTGAGTCTGTCAACATATGCTCTGGAAGGTGTTAATCTCTTCTTAATATTACTTCTTTGGTAACTCATCTTTCTTAATCCTCAACTGTCCACACTGATAGCAGTATTCCCCTTTGATTTTGCTTCTATTTATACTTTTTGCTAACACCTTGGCCTCTCTTATGCTGCAAGGAATGTCATTATCCGATAACGGATTATAACAGATCCCACATACTACATCAGCTTTAGACATCGCATATTGTTGGGCATGTATGGCAATCCAATCAGGGATCCAGTTCTGCCCTCTAAAGCACTCATTTTCAACACTATTTATCCCCTCTATAGCGTTTAATATATCGCCAAAGTCGGCAGACTCGCTCAAGTCATATGTATGTTCGATACCGTTAATTTTTGACAGATTCGAGACCAAGCTATCGAGATACTTCTCAACCTTTATTGGAATTTCTATGCTTACTGATAATCTTCTATCATCAGCTCTTACAATAGAGTAAAGCTCAATGAAAAGAGACGCAATCGTCATGACACCAAGGACGATGGTGACTCCTTGGATGTTTTGAAATCCTATAACAAATACTAAAACAGTCATTAATGGCATCAGCGCTACATTGAAAGTTTTTTTTATCCTAGCCTCACGAGATAAGATTTCTGCCAACAATTTATAAGACCTAATCAGATTATAACCAGTCGCCACTGCTCTATGAGCACGATCCTCATACGTTGTTTTGTTTGTATAAGATTGAAGATTATCAATCGGGTCTACTAATGATACACTTTTCTCATCCCCATCATTCTGAACTCCTTGGTTCATATTCTAACCTCTCTATATAATGGTATATCTATTCCTCTACTTGTTAAACTAATGAATCAATGATCTTGTTTACTTCATCCTTAAACATTTCGTATTGGGTTGGCTCTTCAGATTGCGATTCATTTAAGAAACAAGATAAGACATTCATATTGCTAACATAGTGATAAATCAAAAACTTGACTGCAAGAGGCGATAGTTTAATCCCTCTTTGATACACTTTGTTATGCCATACTGTTAGATACTTTTCTGGAATAACTTGCATTGCATACAAATGTGCACAACTAGCACAATCGAACCCAGCTAGTTCATTATAGCTTTCTGGCATATAGAACTGCCCAGGATTTAGTAATCTTTGGCCGTTCATTATGTAGCTGTTGGTGTGTCTACTCTTGTACTTAAATACTGGTATGCACAGCCAAGTTCTTTCATGATATGATTCTGTTCCAGGTTGCATCCAACTATACATGTATGAGTTTACAAGTATCACTGGCCGCCGTTTACCATGCGTCGTTATCAAGTTTTCGCCTTTCTCAAGATCAAAGTGACGCATAACTTTATCATCTGCTTTGGGCTCCTTACTCCCATCAACGGGATAACAACGAGCAAACCATGTTGATTTGCTTCCATCATATCTATCGTCATGTGCACTTGCAAGATACCATCTGTCTTTTTTTTGATACCATGCTGGAGCATTAGCTACTATGCCCTGAATCAGAGTCTCATTATCTAACCATTCTATGAAGCTGCTTCCAGTCTCGATTGCATCAATCACCTCATTATAAAGATTTGCATATCCCCTAAAGTTTTCTAACATTAGCTAGTCTTCCTCGTAAATCGTCTTTGATACCTCGTAGTCTTGATTCAGGGATTATGCCACTTTTATCAGAATAGGCATTCTTATGCAGTACCAAGCTGAAATCTAGTGAAGCATTTATATCCGTTACATACATCATGGGCTCAGTGTTAAAATATACATGATCGAGCAAAGATGGCAGGTCTAGTCTCCCATATTTATTAACAACGCGGTTAATTATAGTATTCACCCTATTTTCTAAACAAACATTGGAATCAGAGAATCTTGGCTTGATAATACTATACTCATCATCTTGACCGGAAGCCTCCCACTCAAATTCTCTTTCAATGAGAATACTATCGTATGAATGCACATAAGGGCCGTATTTGTAGTAAACCCATTCAGTGTTAGAGATTCTTGTTCTGAATGATCGATAAAACTCAACTTCCACCAAATAAGCTAACTTAATTAGCCGTGTTTTTAAGATTGGCATCCCAATGATTTCTTTGCGATGCAGTATCTGTAAAAGCAATTCCTTGAAATCTAGTTGCATTTTACAACTTCTTCAAAACAACAATATACTCATTGGTCATGGTGCTGTCTGTATTGCCCTTCAGGTTCGTGGGGCAGTTTCTTGATGGCATACGCTTGTTAGGGATGTTTCTAATGATCGTCTCAATATGCTTGAACCCTTGGTTTTCGA
>JAQUIZ010000170.1 GCA_028683355.1 Fermentimonas sp. | reverse complement strand
ACCCACATTACCGTCACCATATCCTTATCGCCCAGGTTTTCGATATTATGAGTATAACCAACAGGTATATCAACTACCTCCAGCTTATCGCCTGAGACGAAATATTCATATACCTTTTCCTCATCAATCTTGCGGAAGCGGATCACACCCCTGCCACTGACAACAAGAAACTTCTCGTTCTTGGTGTGATGCCAGTGCTGTCCTTTAGTGATACCAGGTTTGGAAATATTTATTGAAACCTGTCCCCTGTCGGGCGATTTAAGAAACTCTGTAAAAGAGCCCCTATCATCCACATTCATCTTCAGAGGATAAGAGAAACCATCTTCCGGCAAGTAGCTAAGATAGGTAGAATACAGTTTTTTTGCAAGAGGATTTGAGAAGTCGGGCAACTGCAAAGAACTCCTGCTATCCTTAAATGAGTATAACAGATCAACTATTCCACCTAAGGTAATCTGATGCTCCACAGGCACTTTACAGAACTCACCCTCCCTGTTTGGATTGCCCTTTAATGCTGAAATCAGCTCTTTCACCACATCATCAATATACACCAGAGTCATCATCACACTTGGATCGTTGACCTGAATCGGGAGGTCGTGTGCAATATTATTACAGAAAGTTGCAACCGCACTGTTGTAGTTTGGACGGCACCACTTACCGAACACATTCGGGAAGCGATATATCAGCACATCGGCATTATTGTCTCTGCCATAATCAAACAGCAGATTCTCACCCGCCTTTTTTGAGGCTCCGTAAGGATTATCGAGCTCAGCCTGTATGGAAGAAGCCAGCATAACCGGACAGTTGTTTCCATGTTTCTTAAGGGAATCCAGCAACAGTGAAGTGAAACCGAAGTTTCCTTCCATGAATTCGCTCTGCTCCTTTGGACGATTAACTCCGGCAAGATGGAACACGAAATCGGCCTCCCTGCAGTAATCATCAAGTAAAGATGGGTCGGTGCCCATATCATATTCAAAAATGTCCTTACCCTCCTTTATATTATTCAGTTCCGCAACCAGGTTGCGCCCAATAAAACCCTTTGCGCCGGTAATCAGTATTTTCATATATATATTATTTCGGTTTTATTATTCTATGTTTTATTAAATTGTTTCTCGACTCCACTAATTCATTCACCCGTTATCTGTTTGCTCACTATATGACAAAAACTCGCTTCGCTCAAACAGTTTGTCATATAACGTTTGCTTCACAGATCGGGTCCCGAAAGAATAAGTTCCGATCATCGAAACAACATAATAAAACAATTACGAATAATAAAATATCATTAGTGTCTCTGCAAGTCCTCCCTGATTTCCGGGAGCTTCAGCAGCAACGTTTTCATTTCTTCTTTATTCAGCCGATAAGTATTGTGAGAGTGATAATCCTCAACATTAGAGACATCCTCCTGACCTTCAATAAAAAACTTATCGTAGTTTAAGTCGCGACCATCAGCAGGTATTCTGAAATAGTTGCCCATATCTATGGATTTGGCCATCTCTTCGCGTGTAACGAGGGTTTCGTACAACTTCTCACCATGGCGTGTGCCAATGACTTTCACTTCAGTTTCTGACTTGTATAGTTCTTTCAGCGACTCCGACAAAACTGCAAGTGTTGCGGCAGGTGCTTTCTGAACAAACAGATCGCCGTTATTGCCATTCTCAAAAGCGTATAGAACGAGATCTACAGCATCCTGAAGAGTCATCATATAACGAGTCATATTTGGATCGGTAATAGTTATCGGCTTACCTGATTTTATCTGTTCAACCCAGAGCGGAATTACTGAACCACGACTTGCCATAACATTTCCATAACGGGTACAGCAGATGGTTGTGGCTGCATCTTTACCGAGTGACCGGGCAATTGCAATTGCCACTTTTTCCATCATGGCCTTACTAATACCCATAGCATTAATGGGGTAAGCAGCTTTATCGGTACTCAGCACCACCACACGCTTAACACCAAAATCGACAGCCGAATCCAGTACATTCTCTGTACCGATAACATTTGTGCGTACTGCCTGCATGGGAAAAAACTCGCACGATGGCACCTGCTTGAGTGCTGCAGCATGAAAGACATAATCAACACCACGCATTGCAGTGTCAACTGAACGCTTGTCACGTACATCCCCAATGTAAAACTTCACTTTTGCATTCTGAATCCTGTGACGCATATCATCCTGTTTCTTCTCGTCTCTGCTGAAGATACGAATCTCACCGATATCCGTACCCAGAAACCTCTCCAGAACAGCATTACCGAAGGATCCTGTACCCCCGGTGATAAGTAATGTTTTATTCGTGAATTCCGACATTTTGTTGATATTTACTGATTTTATAATACCTCTTTTACATTTTATCTTTTTACTAAACAGTTGTTTACTAAACCGTTTCACTACCTCTCACTTATGTTTTCTATAAAATCGATAACACGCTTGGATTGAAATAAATTGTTTTTATTCTCAAGCACAAACTGTTTTGCTCTTTGTCCTTTCATCTTCAGCTCTTCAGCCGGAGTTTCAGTTAACAGCTTTTTCAGCACCTGATAAACTCCTTCGGCCGACTCATCTTCAAGAAGATAAACATACTCATGATACTCCCGTGGCATACCGGGAAGCATAGTTGTTAAAACCGGAGTTCCCGAAACCATATACTCCATATTCTTTGATGGGAAAGAGTATTTGGTGAAGTCCTCAACAGTAGGCCTGGGATTCACCAGCAAAGTTGCCTGAAGCTCTGCTTCCACCACCTTGCTGTTGTGCACAATACCGTAAAAATGTATACGATTATCCTCCTTCACCTCTTTCTCGATATCGCCAACCATTGCACCGTGACCAAACAGATGCAGCTCAGCACTGCTATCATCAAGCATCTTAAAACCATCAACGAGATACTTTATACCATACTCCTCATAAAGTCCACCCGCATAAATCACAATCTTCCTGCCATTACCATTAATAGTTGTGTTTGTGCCTGACATGCCCACGTCAACAAGTCCCTCCATTATCATAAAAGGTCTGCCCTTTTGGTTTACAACCTCATTCATCTGCTCAGTAAGCAAAATATAAGCATCAAAACTGTTAGCATACCTGCTGATTACTTTTTCCACAAAACGGTGAATAGCAGTTCTCCTTGTTCCTGCCAGCATCCCCGGCAGTCCCGGCAAATCTGTCACAATAGCAACAGCTTTAATATTCAACAGTTTGCATGACAGCAGGGCACCAGAACAGAACTCTGTCTGCAAAACATCAAGAATTGCAACAGTTTCGTTATTTGCACGACTGTTATTATTTGTTTGTCTGTTATTATTGGAGATATTACCGTTTAAGTTATCTTTCTCGTATATTAAACCCTTCTTGTGTTTATTGACCCTCTCACTTCCATTGACTCCCTCATTTCCATTAACCTTATCGTCCTCTAAACCCTTCTTGTTTCCAGACCTCTTTTTCAGATTCAACCCCCAAATAAGAGTCAGAAAGAAGCCCGACAAGAACATATAAAGGTTGTAAAACAACTTGATATCAATCTTCCTGCTATAAGAGTAATTTACACCATTTTCAGTCTCCCTTTTTCTCTTAAGAAACTTAGGACCAACAGTTTTAGGTATTTCAGTAAGTGCATAAACATCACATCCGTTCTCAACCAATCCGCTAACGAGCAACTTATTAAACTTCTGAATTGCCTGAATTGGTTTATATCCGGCATCAAACAACTCTTTTATCAGTTTGTCCGAACATAATGTTGAAACATAAAGGATGTTCATATTAATGAATCAATTTTTAATTCATTCTTTTCCGTTAACACCTTGATCGATATCCGATTTAAGCTTTAGTTTACGCACAAAGCGCATATCGTGCTGCACCATGATTTTAACAAGTGTGCTGAAAGGAGTCTTTGTAGGGTTCCATCCAAGAAGAGTACGTGCTTTGGTAGGATCACCCAGCAGTTGCTCAACCTCCGCAGGACGGAAATATTTAGGATCCACTTCTACAATCACTCGTCCCGTTTCAGCCTCAATACCCTTTTCATTAATACCCTCACCTTCCCAGCGCAGATCAATACCCGCTTCAGCAAAAGCAAGAGTACAGAATTCACGAACCGAATGCATCTCACCCGTAGCAATAACAAAATCCTCCGGCTCAGGATGCTGCAACATCAGCCACATACATTCAACATAATCCCTGGCGTAACCCCAGTCGCGTTTAGCATCAAGATTACCCAGATACAGTTTATCCTGCATCCCCTGAGCAATACGAGCAGCTGCAATAGTTATCTTGCGTGTAACGAAAGTCTCCCCCCGCCTCTCACTCTCGTGATTAAAGAGGATTCCGTTTACAGCATACATACCATACGACTCCCTGTAGTTCTTAGTAATCCAGAAGCCATAAAGCTTGGCAACCCCGTAAGGACTTCGCGGATAAAAAGGAGTAGTTTCTCTTTGGGGAACCTCCTGAACAAGGCCAAACAACTCAGACGTTGATGCCTGATAAACACGTGTTTTCTTTTCAAGTCCCAGTATTCTTACCGCCTCCAGCAGTCTTAGAGTACCCACTGCATCCACTTCAGCAGTATATTCCGGCACATCAAAACTCACCTTTACATGACTCTGTGCAGCAAGGTTATAAATCTCATCAGGCTTAACTGTCTGAATCACACGTATAAGAGAACTTGAGTCGGTCATATCCGCATAATGCAGATTAATCAGTCGCTTCTGATGCATATCCCTCACCCACTCATCAAGATAAAGATGTTCGATCCTTCCCGTGTTAAAAGAAGACGATCTTCGCATAAGTCCGTGAACCTCATACCCTTTCTCCAGGAGGAACTCTGCAAGATACGATCCGTCCTG
>JAQUIZ010000045.1 GCA_028683355.1 Fermentimonas sp. | reverse complement strand
GCGAGTCTGCAGTTTGTAGATGATAGAATCCAGGACATAGTAGATACAATTAACGAGGCATTTATCGTGAGAACATCTTGTATAGATCCAAGCAAGTTCAGCATCGAGAGCAAAGATAAAACACGCTATCGCTATACACCCACCATGGACACCTTGTATCTGTACTTGAAGGGCATTGGAAAATCAATTTCGCGTACAGATCTTCGCATCTTACTGAGAGACCAGAACTATTTTGATCAGGAAAACCCAGCTGTAAATTATCTAGATAGTATCCGAGGCACATTTTTAGGGATAAGCCACATAGATAAACTTTGTGAGCATATTACACCTAGAGTATTTGAAAAGGAACCTGATTACTATCATGAGCGCATGAACTATCTTATCAAGAAGTGGATGGTAGCATCGGTTGCTCAATGGATAGATGGAATTCCAAACTCTGTAGCCCTTGGATTTATATCAATGGAAGAATATATCGGAAAAACATTTTTAACGCGATTCTTCCTACCTGAGGAGCTTGAAACATACTATGTACAACCAGAGAATGATAGTCGTTTTTCATTATCTGATGTATTCACTCGCTACCTAATAGTATGCTTTGATGATTTGGTGGGTATAAATAAAGGAACTGCTAGGATAGAAGAGTTTAAAAAATATACCCGGTCGCAAATGATTTTAGTTCAAAGGCGTAATGATGAATTTCCAACGGAACGTAACAGAGTTGCAGTTCCAATGTTCACAGCAAACCGTACAGCTGAAATGGGTGGGTTTCTGACGCAGAATCATGGTACATCTAGGTTTGGTACTATTGAGGTTGATAAAATCGATAAGCGATACTCTAAACGCGTCAAAATTGATCAAATGTGGGCAGAAGCACTCATGCTATATGAAAATTCAGAGTTTGATCCTTACTATAGCGATGAATATATCCAAGAGCTACAAGAATACAATCAAAGGTATATGATACAAACTGATGAAGAGAAGTATGTGAAGCTTTATATCCTTCCTCCGGACGATTCTGAGGAAGTTGAAGATGAAGAGGCAGACTGGTTCACCGCCAGTGAGATTGTGAACCGTTTAAGGCAGGAAAAAAAGATTCTATCAGCCGATCGAATGAGAGTTACACCTCAGACAGTAGGTAAAGCATTAAGTTCTTTAGGATTTAAAAAAGAATCTAAGCGCGGACCAAAAAAGAATTACCCCGAGTATAAGTACAGGGTTAAGTTTAATTTTTAATTAATATGTGTGTACTATGAAGCGTGTTACGTGTATAATATATATAATATACTTATTATTAATTAGTTATATATATTATTTCTTTTTTTTTCGCACGAATATATATTTTGTTCAAAAAAATGTCACTACTTACTACAACATATCTGAAAGCTTTTGCTGTATTGCGTTTGCTTTGTAGTAGGCTATATAAACAAGTTACTACAAAGTTACTACAAGTTGCGCGGCTTTTTCTTGCTAACTTCAACTTAAATGCCTATTTTTCAATATGATATGTATGTTGTAGTATGTAGTAACTTATTTCTGTTTCTGATTTTTTTAAATTTAAATTGAATGCTTATGATCGATAATAGACCATATATTACAATAAACTTAAAACCAATTCTGCACGACTTCATGTTGCACGAATTTAATAGTACTGAAGATGGTGCAATACTGCTCACAGAAAGGCACGACATAGGTCGCTTCATTAACACGATGTGGTCTGTTTCAGACAAGCCGGTAAAAGAAAAAGAGTACTTATACCCGGTAAAAATGATCCTGCCACTGAAGTCAAATAGTGCCTACATTCTAAAATATAATTTCATCCATGTTACTACATGGAAGCATGTGCAAATAATCAACTACATTGAGGCTGAATTTCAAAGGCGAGTGAAAGATTTCTTTTCAATCGGTTATGAAAAAAAATACAAGCAAGTTGACATTATAAATGGATTTCTCCAGGCTTATAATATCAAGAATAATCAATTAAACTTTGATCAGATAAAGAAATTAGACTATAGGAATCGTTATAGATTTAGAGAATCAATAGCAAAATCGATAGAAACATCTATGTATTAAGTACTTAAAAAATATTTCACTGATATGTGAAATAAATCATACAAATCAATTAACAATTTCACTGATATGAAGCGTAGCAACCAAGATTTAAGAAGCAGCATCTGTAAAATACATTACAGCCCTGCAAGTGAATGTTCGGTAATAGATGTGCCCGGTCAAAACTGGGTGCAAGTAATTGCGAGCTGGGAACAGTTAGACTACTTGAGTGCAGAACTTAAAGAAGAAGAGCCAATAAAAGGAGAAATGATTAATCAGGAAATCAATATTCGCATTCTGGGTAAAAGTGCAGAAATTGATAAACAGCTTAACGATATTGTTTCAAAACCTGTTATATTACTACTATTATATACTAATGGTGAAAGTAGGGTTGTTGGTAATACTGAAAATCCTGTTGTATTATCACAAGAAAATGCGGGTGTTTTACCAGGAACAAATTTGCGTTCAAAACGCACATCTGCAGAAAAGGCGAAAATATTGCAGTCCTTTTGAGCGCGTCGATTTCATTGTAAAATTGCATAAAAGCTTTTTACAATGAAATCGAATTATTTAATTACTACCTTACTTCGCGGAAAATGGTTTATCGACCACAGACTTGAAATTGAAACCAGCGAAATTATTGATAAAATATTAAATCGTAGTTTTTCTGGCGAAAATTCAATTCTGTCGGATAATAAACCTTTTTCATTTTCAATAATATCTACAAATGGAGCAATACCGGTTGCTGAAGATATACCGGAAGGAATACCATACGACACTACAGCCATTTTCTTAATTGAAGGTGTCATGCTAAAACAAGGCTCATTAAGTCATTACGGCACTACAGAAATAGCAGCTGCAATCCGCAAGGCAGTTGAACATGACAGAATTTCAAGCATAGTTTTAAGAATTGACAGCGGTGGTGGTGCAATAGACTCAATTGCTCCGCTGGTTGATGTTATTCAGCTGGCAAAAGAAAAGAACAAACCTATTGTAGCATCATGCGATCTATGCGCAAGTGCTGCATATTTTGTTTCTACTTATTGCGATGAAATTCATGCCGACAATGATATCAGTGCTGAATTCGGATCTATTGGTGTGATGATGTCATTCCGAGACTATGAGAAATACTATAAAAAAGAGGGTATTACTGAGCATCGGATCTATTCTAATCTGAGTGAGCATAAAAATCAACCATTGGAATTAGCCATACAGGGTAAATATGATATGATCAAAACTGAGATGCTGGATCCGCTTGCGGTGAGATTTCAGAAAGCAGTTACTGAAAATATGCCGCGTTTGAACAAAGAAGTTGAAGGAATTCTATCCGGTAAAACTTTCTATGCAAATGCTGCACTTGAAAATGGTATGATTCACGCAATTGGTGATATTGATTTCTCTATCAAACGAGTGCGTGAGCTGAGAGATAAGAGGCTTATTAATAAATATACGAACTCCTAAAATTAATTATCTATGTTTAAACAAATCTTAGCAATTGTTTTGTCGAAATTTGGAATGAGCCAACTTCCTGTGAATACAGAAGGTAAAGCATTCTTGACAGACGACATGAAAGCTAAACTAACTGAAGATTTTGGTGACAAATTTGTCTCCAAGTTTGAATCTCAATTAGCTGAAGCTTTAAAAGAAGGGCTTGAAATAGACGCCCAATCAGAAGACATGATCGCGCTGAGAACTCAGCTCGACAAAATGAAAAGGGATCTTGATGCCGCTTTGAGCGACAAAAAAGAAATTGCTGCTATAAAAGCAGATCTTGAGAAGAAAGTAGAATTACTTTCAAAAACAGATGAAGTTGATAAACCTGAAGAAATCCCGGTAGGAAATATGGGTGCAAAAAGAGAATTCAAACCTAACATGTCTTATGCTCACAATAAATATGTTGATGCATATTTCAGAGGTGACGTTGGTGCAATGTATTCAACTGACGAAACAATTGACACATCCGAGCTTCAAAAAGAGTTTGGAAAGTATGTGGCTGGTGGAAAAGTGGACATCATGAGATCGCTCATGGGTGATCTTACAGACACCAAGTTCATGACCACAATAGTAACTGACAAAACAGAATGGCGTGCAGCTCAGGCTGACATCGATTCAGTTCTACAGCAGTTTACTCCATACTGGACACCATCCGGCAAAGTGACTTTCACTCCTATCACAATCAAGAATTTCTTTTTGAAAGTGAATCAACCGATCAAACCTGCCGATATTATCGACCAATACCTGGGCTACATGTATGACGAAAATCTGACACCTGATCAGATGCCAATCGTTAAATACATTGTTGACGAACTGATTCTGCCAAAACTTGCTGAAGATCTTCAGACAGCAATGGCGAAAGGTGAGTTTGTTGAATTTGAGGTTGACAAGGATGGAACTCCAGCCGAAGAAGGTCATGTGCTTGCTGCAATGGATGGTTATGTAACTCAGCTCAAGAAGTTGAAAGCAAAAGAAGGTAATAAGGTAACCTGGTTGCTTGATGGTGTTGAACTCACTCGTGAGAACATCCTTGAGAAAGTTGAGAGTATTGTTACTTCAATTGCTCCTAAATATCGCAACAAACGTCTGCCGATCTATTGCGACCCCGACCTGGTGCGCTTGTATAACTTAGCTTATCGTGACAAATTCCCAACTACTAAGAATCAGGATGCTGATGAAAATCGTTTGGATTTCACTAACTTCTACTTCCAACCAATGGAAGGTATGATTGGTACCGGTGCGTTTGTGCTTACTCCTAAGGAAAACTTCAAACACACAATGAGTAAGAATCATAACGAAGTTAAGATCTATCTGCAGGTACAAAACTACGATGTGAAAGTATTCATCGAATTCCGCAAGGGATGTGGATTTGCAATTCAGGAAGCTCTGTTTGCTTACCTGCCTCCAGCAGAAGAAGATCCTGAAGGAGGAGAAGGTGGTGGTGTATAGCCATAAGGTCGGGGGATAGCTCCCCCGGCTATATTTCATTTAATGTTGAACAATAAAAAAATAAATAAAATGCCTTATACATTTGTTTCAGTACCCCGTAAGGACGTGAATCAGGGCCGCCCAACTCCAAAGAAAAAATATGTGATGGTTTTTGATTGGGATGATGTGGCCACTTATAAACGTGATCTGAAAAACGTTCGCGTGACTGATTTCGAGTTCAAAGAGGGTAAAAAACCGATTGGCGTATATGCTTCAGCAAGTTCTATCAATCCTTATCAGGAAAGTAGTGGTGAAGCTCGCCAGGCAGGATTCCTGCAACATGTTGATTTCACTCACCCCGGAACAGACGAAGAGTTTGATGCATTCCTGGAGAATAACATCAATCGCGACCTGGGTGCAATTGTGATACCGTGCGATGGTGAAGATGCTCGCATAGCAGGCACACCATGTGTACCTCTTGTAATGACTGCAAGTTCACAGGACAACAATGAAGGGAAAAATCATACCGTACAACTTGTATCGGAAATGATTGGAAGTGTTTTGGGACACATCTCAAAAACTTTGATACCTGAAACTGATGACCCTGATATAAATGCAGCATTAGGATTACCTACTACCGAAGATCCAGGTGTTTAATCTCTCTTTATACTTGCTTGTTTTAAAAGCCGCTCGGTTAGTCGGGCGGTTTTTTTTGTCCTTTTGAATATTAATTTGCAATTGCATATTTGTATTGAATTAGTTTTTAACTAAAAAATAAAATTATGTCAACAAAAAAGAGTGTTACAAAGAAAAAAGCGGTTTCAAAACCCGCAGAAATAAACGCGGAAAAGAAAGTTGAAATTCCGGATAATGAAGTGAAAGTACCGGAAGATGAAGAGGTAAACAGTAAGCCAATTGTTCTACTCATTATGGGTAATGACAAATTGCATCGACTTGCAGCTGATAAAATAGTAAAACATTACCAGGGCGAACTTTCTGCAATACCAACAAGCATCAACAATGGAGAATCGTTGGTTGAAAAAATTGTGAATTTCATTTCTACATGGGAAAATGAAGAAATAATTCTCATGGATGGTATCATCCCTGTAAACAATTTCACAAGAGCAGACGTGGAAGCTATTTATGCAAGTATTGCAAATGGAAATTGGAATTATTCTGTGCATGCACCGGTACTGCTTGAACGCAGCAAAATTGTTGAACTTCTTGAAGAGATGCCTGAGATTAGCGATAAGGATTTTGTTCCAGCATACGTTAAGAAATTCCATGCGGACAAACTCCCAGTTATAATGGCCTGGCAAGATGACACATTTACTCTGCCAATTATATCAGAAAAACCAGTTGCTAAAACCCTTGATAAATATGCAAAAACAAAACGCTGGTTCTGGGTGTCTAAAAAAGCATCAGATGAAGTAACCAGATATTTTTCAGGTATATAAATTGAGTGTGCTATGAGAGAAGAAATCCGAAATTGGTTAGATTCCAGCCAGGATCCTTATTCCGGTATAAACTTACTTGAAAAGTTTTGTCCGGATAAAATCTTCATTCGATTGATGAAAATCAATCCGAATAAGAATAGATCCAGAATTGTCAAGAAACTAGCTGAAATAGCCAATTTGGACTTTAGTGAAATAAAACCCAGTGCCAAGAGGTCTGCAAAGAAAGGTAAAAGCTTCAGAGAAGAGTTTCCATTTCTTTCATCTCCTGTATGCCCAATTGAGTTGAAAGCACTCGTTACAGATAAATTTTCTTCTTTCTATGCATACAGAGATTTACACGAAAAACTATTTGACTGCACCACTGCTGAAGAGTGTGCAGATACTGCTGCAAAATTGCTTGATAATTATCACGAAAACAGGATGATTTATGCAGAACTTACTTATTTCAAAAAACACAACTCACTCCTGGGTAAACATCCTGTTTTCTCCCATTATCGCAAATTAAAAGAGATACAAAGCTTATCTATAAAAGAACTTGTAATAAAGCAAAGGCAACTGCAACACAATATTTGGCGTATTGAGAGCGAGATTAAAAAAGGAGATAAACCACATTTGCTAGAAGAGCGTACACGCAGGCTAGAAGGAAAGAAAATTGAACTTGCAGAAGTGGACAGGTTATTAAATTAAACTATTATGAGTAAGGATATCATTAAACTGGCAACCTGGGATGATAATAATGCTCCGGAATGGATAGAAAAGATCGACTGGGAAGAGTATGAGCAATTTGCTTATGTTGGATACAAACCTGAGCAAATTGCAATGTATTACAACATCGATAAACATGAGTTCATGTTCTACTTCATGATGATAGACAGTAAACTCAAATATCATTACGATCGTGGGCAGCTAGTTGGCCAGGCTAAAGAAGGTGCTGATATGATAAAGAAGTCCGGGAGCAATGCAGTACAAGCACAAAGACTCGATAAACTTCGTTCTGATATAGATTTTGAAAACGCTAAAAATGACATAATTTATGGCGGATTTTAAACGAAGTTACTTTAGTGAATTGCAAGACTTCATTCAGGGGGGCAGTAAAGGTGAATTATCAAAAGAAGCCGAACGCTACCTTGATGTTTTATATTTGCTAATGAACCTCAGGCGTAAATATGGAAAAGAAAACGCTATTGCATTTATTCAAAGACCACCTTTTGAAATAAAATACAGACGCGCCAGGCTAATGTATGATGAAGCTGTGAACCTGTTCTATGCAGATGATGGAATTGAGCGCGAAGCAATGAACAACATGATTGCAGAAGATCTGTTCAAAGCCGCTCAGGTTGCTTTACGAACTGCAAAAAACTCAAAGGATCTGGAAGTATATGGCAAACTAATAATGCAAGCACGTGCAGCTAAAGGATTGGACAAAGAGGAAGCTCCGAAACTACCAGAGGAGTTTTATAAGAAGCCTATTAAGGTGTATTCGCTGGATCCAAGTGTACTTAAGCTTGAAGCTGCAGATCGTGATGCGCTTGCAGCTAAAATTGACAATATGGAGATCTCTGAAGATGAAAAGGTGAGACTGAAAAGAGATGCTCAGGTAGAAGATGTTGACTTTATAGAAATGTTTGATGAGCAGGAAAAGAAAACTAGACACGAAGCGTGAAGATGTTGAAGTGAGATTCAGTAACTGGCTTTCTCAACTTCTTGCTATAATGATGCCCAGGGTGCTGGCACTCATTGCCGGTCGTGGTACATCTAAAACTGTAGATATACTAGTTGAACGAATCCAGGAAGCTGCATTTGAATGTGCCGGTGCACCTTTTGCATTTGTGAGCGATACTTACACCAACCTACATAAAAACGTTATCCCTTCATTACTGGAAGGATTCAGAATAAAAGGATGGGAAGAGGGCATACATTATGTTATAAATAAAGAACCACCTAAAGAGTGGAAGAATAAAATGTACAACAAGGTTTCATCGTGGAAACATACAATGATATTCTTCACTGGCTTTAACTTTACATTTATATCGCTCGACAGGCCCGCAATCGGTGCCGGTAATAGTTATGTGGGAATATTTGGAGATGAAGTGAAATACTTTCCACAGCAGCGTATTTCAAACATTCTCAAAGCCGTGCGTGGCTACAAAGTGAGATTTGGCGATTCTGCATTCTACAGATCTATTACTTTCACTACTGATATGCCTGATCCAAACAATATTGGTGAACACGATTGGCTACTGAACTATGCAGAGCTGAATGATAAGGAGAAGATCCTAAATCTTATTCAAACCGGCTTTGTTCACAACGAAACAAAAAAGGAGTATGCAAATGCCCTGGCAACTAACAATAAACGTGAGATCATGCTTGCTGAACGCAATATGAAGCGATGGGAAAGTCGTTGGATTAAGTGCCGAAAACAAACATCTTTCTTCTGGATTGCAAGCTCTTTTGTTAATGCAGATATATTAAGCCTGGGATGGTTTGATGATGAATTTGGTGTTGGTCTTGAAGGTGTCAGCTCCTCAATTCTTTCCATCATACCAAAACTATCAAGTGTATCAATGTTCTATGCAGGATTGCAGGAGAGACACTTTTATAATGATGGCATCAATTATAATTACATCGACACCCTTGCTTTTGGCGAAGAACCGGATTGTCGCGAACTAAAATATCTGGATACTCGCATGGCCCTTGAGGGTGGTCTTGACGTAGGTAACACACTTTGGTTTCTAGTCTCACAGGTGAAATTCAATAAGCTGAGAGTACTGAAAGAGATGTACACACTCCCACCCAACTATATCCGCGAGCTGGCAGACGAATTTATCCGATACTTCAAACCACACCAACGCAAGCGACTTAAACTATATTACGATAGAGCAGCCAACTCATACAAGAAGATTGGCCAGGATGTGGCCAGTCAAATCAAGCGTGCAATCGAAGTTGACGGCTTCGGCAAAAGAACCGGATGGACTGTACAACTCATGTCTATCGGTCAGGCGAATATCGGAAGCAATGCTGAATATAACTTCATGATGGAGCTAATGAGTGGCAAAAACAAGATGTTACCACAGTTGCTAATAGATAGATCCACATGTCCAAATCTTAAATCTCAATT
Organism: Fermentimonas sp.; assembly: GCA_028683355.1. GTDB lineage: Bacteria > Bacteroidota > Bacteroidia > Bacteroidales > Dysgonomonadaceae > Proteiniphilum. The sequence continues at coordinate 11,013 of JAQUIZ010000045.1, read as the reverse complement.
AGAAAAGACCAAAACCAAAACACGTAACATGCGATCAGGCGGCAACATGATTGTGAAGGATAAGAAGACAGATGGACTGCCGGCACATCGTTTACCAAAGGAATCAACAAACTTCACAGATGCATTCAAATACCTGCTGTGTCGCAAAACATATCTTGCAGCAGTAAATAATAAACGTATAGGTGCATCAACTTCAATTAACATCGGCTAAACATTCATTTATAAACCAAGCCTTCAGTTAAACGCTGAAGGCTTTTCATTGTACATATAAACCGTTCCGGGGGCTCAGTGTGGATGGTCGAACAGGTCACATTTCCCCGGGGCGGGAGGGGGTGCAATTGCAACCTTAAGTCGGCGCGGGTCGGGCCAAGAATCCTGACACTGATTGTGAAAAAGATATACTAAAGGTTTATAAGCAAGCTATCAGGCACTTATAGTTTTATGAGGTGAAAAAGAGGTGAAATATCGTTGATTTTGGGGGTAAAGTTGTGTTTTTATTTTTAAAAAATAGGATAAAACAAGTAGGAATAAGAGTAAAAAAACATTTTATTCTAAATAATAAACATGATTTTAGAGTAAGACTAAATATATTATATTTTTTTATATTTTAAAACATTTATTATCTTTGCTTTTGCCCACAAATTGAAACATAAAGGAAAGCCTCTCAGGCGTGTAATCCGTATATAATCGGATTCCGGTATTCAATTCCGGTGGGCGCACGCTTAAGAGGTTTTTTATTTTACTATGAAATACATAAAAAATATAAATTTACACCATAGAATTTATTAAGTTATCATATTAAACTTATTTGTATGAAAAAAAAATTATTCCTTTTACTCGGATTGTTGTTTTCATTAAATCTATTATCTCAAGAAAACGACACAATCACAAATCAGGTTGGACCTACTGATTTTATTGAACAGAAAAGTTATGTCTATTGCGAACTCCTTGGTAGAGGTAAGCTACTTAGTAGTAAAGTAACTGTTGATATAGACTTTGGTCAACCTGTTAGCTTTTGGGCTCCAGACAGACGTTACAAAGATGAAAACGGAAAGCCAGTTGCTTTTAATTCTATGGTTGACGCAATGAACTTTATGGGTTCACTCGGATGGGAATTTGTTCAAGCTTATGTAGTTACTGAGTCTAATCAAAATGTGTATCACTGGTTATTGAAAATGGAAGTAAAAACTAGACCATGAAATACAACGTATTAATTTACAATCCCAACAATCCTCACGCTATCGGTGAGGTAAGTGAAAATATTAAAGTGAGGATAAAGCATGCTGCAAGATATTATGTTACCAGGTATAAAGGTAAAAGTGGACGAATTATTTTAGAAGATCAGAAGACTGGTAGAATATGGGGGATTAATTCTTGATATTTATCATATAAAATTTAAAACAGTATTATGAATGATCCTAGTTTCTATGGCTTTTTGGTTTCAGTATTGTCTTTACTTGTAGTTGTTTTGATTGCTTTTATCGCGATTAACTACCTGAGTTTCGAGAGAAGAGTTAGAAAAATTAAATCTGATGTCGAAGTTAAACTGAAAATATTTATTCGTGAAGAGCTCAGAGAATCTTATGAACAAAGATTTTATTATAACCTTATTGAAAGTATTCATGATTTGATTATATTATCAAAATATGGAAATAATTTAAACAACATACTTTTATTTCATAGTTGGAAAATAAAATTATTGAAAAAATTGGATGAAGAAGAAGTAATAAAGAAAGTTATTATAGATACTGAAATAGCTTCATTTATGACAGATTTGACTTCATCATATTATTTATATAGGGAAGAGGCTAAGCTTATTGATAATGAATATTTCGAAAATGTATTAGTGGATATTGAACAATTAAACTTACCTAATTTCGATAAAATAAAAGCAGAGATTGAAGAATTTATCCAAAAGTTAGATGAATTAAGAAATCAAAATTAACTTAATGGCTATAGGTTTACACTTAATAAAAAAGAGTGACCAAATAATGTTACATACATATATTAATTAATTATTTGTTTATGAAAGCAAGTGTACAATACAATGATTTAAAAGGAACAGCAGCGGCCGACATAGCCGATCACTTTAGAGGAGGTAGTTTGGAAGATATTGGAGAATACTTTAATCTTGACACAAATCGATTCAAGATTGTTGGTATTTCACTGTATGGCACAGAAGATTTATATATTTCATTAATTTGTGTTGATAAAGAAAAATCCACTAATAAAAAGGAGCATATAGTTGACATTTACATCGATAACAAAGATAAAAAGGGTGTTTTATCGAAAATATTCAAAAGATTGAATATTGTATTATATAATCGTTACGATGTAAAATATACGGAAATGGAGTGTGATGAAGAAGTTAGTTATGATGATTGTCATAATACTGATAATGGATATTAAATAGAATATTAGCAGTAATTGTAAATCATTGAATAAGCGTATATCTGTAAAATGCGACCTGTTGTACGCCGGTCGCTAATTACAGTAAGCCATATTAAAATTTATGTTATATAACACATACAATAAAATGCGTTTAAATTACCATTATTTGGTAATTTGTTATTATCTTTGCACCATCATGATATAGTCGACTATGATAAAAGTTTTTTTTGAAGATTGTAATCTGGAAGAGTATGCACTAGAAGGGAGGTCTAAAATTAAGCCATACAAGGATTACGCTAAAAATAAAAAGTTCACTTCGAGTTTACAAACAGTAATTGGAGTGATAAGATCTGTGAATAATGCATCTGAGCTTCAAAAATTTAGTTTTCTGAAATATGAGAAATTAAAACATGGATTAAGCGGTCTCTCAAGTGTTAGGATTATGAGTAATAGAGTAGAGAGACTAATTTTCAGAGAAACGGAAGAAGGAATAGTAATAACAATTTTAGAATTAGATAATACGCATTATGGAAACAAAAAATGAATTTATCCCCAAAACAGCTATTCTTCCTGGCAGCGTATTAAAGCTAGAGTTAGATGAAAGAGGAATATCGCAAAAGGATTTTGCTGATATTATAGGAATGAAAACATCAAATCTCAATGAGTATATTCGTGGAAGAAGAAGTTTTACATCTGACTTTTCACTTAAACTTGAAAAAGCTTTGCAGATACCTGCAGATATTTGGATGAATTTGCAGCTAAATTATAAACTTGCAGTCGCTCGTAAACAAAAATTAGATATTGACGAGCAGGCTGCATTGAATGAAATCGAGGAATATGACAAGATTATATCTATTAAGGATCTTATAAAACGACTTAATATTACAGCAATTAGCTATAGGAGCAAGTTAAAAGAATTGAATTTGAAACTAAATCTGCCCCCAGCTGCTGAATTGCAAGTTTGTATATCTCACTCGAATTACTTTAAGAAATCAGACAAATTAAGAACTGACCCAAGAATGGTATTAAGTTGGACATTATTAGCAAAGTATGCTGTAAAAGATGTTCATGTGGGTGGAGAGTTTAAAGTCTCTGACAAAGAATTAATTGTTAGAGAACTTTGCTCTGTTCTCCATGAAAATGAAGATACCATTAATAAAGTTAGAGGTATACTTTCTAACAGAGGCATAAAGTTTGCCATTGTAGAGAAATTAGATTCCACTCCAATAGATGGATATTCGTTTTTTGATAATGGAACACCTTGTATAGTGGTTACTAAGAGGAGAGATAAAATTGATAATTTCGCCTTTGTTTTATTGCACGAAATAGCCCATGTATTTCTTCATTTGTCGAAAAATCAAAATGAGGAATTTGTGACTTTTGAAGAAAATGAGAGAGTTGATAAATATGAGAGAGAGGCTGACAAATTTGCAAGTGGTAGTTTAATACCAGAAAAGCTTTGGAGGGAAGCTCCAAAAGTAGAACTAAACCCATACAAAATACAACAAGTATACACAAGTTGGGCTAGAATCAATAACTTAAACAAGTGGATTGTATTAGGTAGGATTGGGCATGAATTAAACTTCTGGAGGTTCCGGGAAGATGGAACAAGAAGTATTAATTGAATAAATATTTAGAATCCATATTGAAGCGTCTGGTAATGTATCAGTCGCTTTTTTTTTGTCCTTTTTTCTAGGCTGTTAACCGGCTAAATTTGAAATAAAAACATGGATTTGTACGAAGCAATAAGCGAAATGAGAAGATTGAGCAAAAAAGGTGAATCATTTTCATTCTCATTTATGACATATTCGGCAACGAAGCGCAAAAGTCATGGCATTAGTGAAGTGAGGCGTGCAAGGCTGGCACCTCAGGATCCTAATAGTAAGCATCCATACAAGGACTATATGTTGCAATATCTTGACCTTGACACAAACGAGGTGAAACGTTGCTATCAGCCACTACTGATGGAATTTAACGGTGAAAAACTTGAATTGAACTAAATATTTATTTTATGAGCGATAAAAAAACAAAACATATTGCCGGCATTGGTTTCACAAAGGCTAAAGCTGGTCTTTATGCAATTTCAGGGATGGATTTGAATACTACTTCAATCCACGCTCCAGGCAAAACGATGGTAGGTGATTGGGAGCAGGATCCGGTGATATATGGTGGTGTCAAGATGGTTCCTTATGGCTACAACAACAACATGCCGGCCGAAATGCGTGAACTGCTTGAAAAGAACAACCTTGGCCCCGGCATTCTCTCTCGCAAACTGGGCTTGCAATACGGACAGGGGCCATATCTCTATCAACTATCTCTTGAAAATAATGAGATAAACAAGACTTGGATAGAAGATAAGGAGATTCAGGCATGGCTAGATAGCTGGGATTACAAACAGTATGTGCGCGATGCTCTTATAGAGTTTAATCATGGCAATGGTTTTTTTGCAAAGTATTTCTCGGCACGTAGTCGAAGGCTTGGAAAAGCATTTATTTCACGCATCCAGGCATTGCACTCTACTGATTGCCGCATGGCTTATCCTGGAAAAGATAAATCGCTTGAGGATGTTGAGAATTTCTACGTTGGCAATTTTGAGAGCAATTATCCGAAGAAGCTTGAGATATACCCTCGCTTTATAGCAAATGATCCTTCCAGGTATCCGGTTGCTATTGATTATCACTCAATGCGCTCTTGGGGACATAAATATTACAGTGTTGCATCATTCCTTGGTGCTGTACCTTGGGTGAAGCGTGCAAACGATCTGCCTGAGATCATTGAATACCTTACTGAGAACATGATTGCTGCTGCCTACCATGTGCATGTGCCGAAAGAGTACTGGGATGAGAAGTATGATAAGCTCATTCAGCTATATCCTGAGGCATCTGAAGCGGAGCTTGAAAGAAAGATGCAAACGCTAAGGGATGATCTTACAGAAACAATTGCAAAGGTGCTGAGTGGAAAGAAAAACACCGGTAAGTTCCTTGAGAGTATTGATTTTACCGATGACAGTGGTAACAGATGCTCCTGGAAGGTGGAGCAGATTGAAATGAACATTGATAAGTTCATTGAAGCTCAGAGCAAGATCTCCAATATTGCCGACAGTAGTACAACATCGGGATTTGGGCTTAATCCGGCATTGGCAAACATCATAATTGGTGGTAAGGGTGACAGTGGCAGCCAGATGATTTATGCTCTTAAAATATTCTATGCAGCAGACACTCAAATTGCAGAAGATGTGGTTTTTGAGCCTATTAACCGTGCTTTGAGGATTAATTTCCCTGGTAAAAACATCGCAATGGGATTGTACCGGAAGGCGGTTAATAAAGAGAATAACGTAACTGCAGGTGACCGTATGACTAATAATATTTAAACTCTTTGATCATGATTTTCAATAAAGATAATAAAGGTAATGAGGAGCTCAGGAGGCTTACCGGCAACTACTATGCAAACAATGATTTTGACAAAATTAGTCAGGACATTATCCTAGCTGAAGAGGAGTTGATTAAGATTACTGGTACTGCTGTATATGATAGGGCCAAGGCTTTTTATGATATGACCGGTGAAGCTCAGGAGGCGCATGAAGGTAAAGTTATTGATGCTGCACTGCTGGAGCGTGTGCAAATGCCAATTGCTATTTATGCAACATTTATGATGTATCGGAAGAATGATATAAGCCATGAATCGAGCGGTCGCAAATTTAAAATAGATCCTGAAAACGAAAAGATTCCCTGGCAATGGCAACTTGAGCGTGATGATGAAATTCAGCTCGAGAGTTATTACCGTAGTATTGACAGGCTTATCGACTGGATGGATGAAAAGGAGATTGAGGAGTGGATGAATACCGATACAAAGAAAGCTATGAGTAAACAGCTCATAAAGTCGGCAACTATGTTCAATCAGTACTATCCTATTGACAGATCAAGCAGGTTTTTTGTAATGATATCTCCTTTTGTGCGTGAAGTGGAGCGCAAATATATTCGTCCGGCACTGGGTAAAGAGCTTTACGAGAAATACACCGGGTTGGTTACTAATCCGGCTTTAACAGAAGATGAGATTGAACTAAAAGAGTGGATCTATCCGGCAATACCGTTGCTTACAATGAGCATTGCTTTCAGACGTATGCCACTGGCCCTTATTCCGTTTGGTGTTGTGCGTAACTATAGCAGCCAGACACACACCATGAACAGCAGTAACCCTGCAAGCATTGATGATATATTTGATATTTCGCGCGACCTGGAGAAACAAGGTGTGAGAGCTATCACAGAGTTTAAAAATCAACGTGCAGGTAGAGATGTTTTGTTGCCGTTGCTTCCTAATAATGATCCAAGAAATAAATACATGAAGGTATGACATTAATATTAGATCCGCCTGCCTGGTGGGGAAAGATTCAGAATATTCCGGACATAAGCCTTAGCAGTATATTTCCTGACTTATTTGCCAGCCCTATCACTTCTGCACGGAACTTTTCAATAATAGATTCTTCCGGTACTACAATTTTAAGCGAAAGTTACAAGCCTTTCAATGATGAAATTAAAATAAAAGGACTCAAGGAGGTTCTATCGATGTATCTGAGGAGGAAAAATCAGAATCTTATTATTGGAGGTGCAAACACTCAGATAATGGAGAAATTCACCTTTACCCTGGAAAGTGACAGCAAACAGGGTGATGTACTATACAGTCGGATGAAATCAAATATTCCGGCTGAAAAGTTGAAAGGCGAACTGTTCCTCACTACACAGCATCTGAAGAAAGTCACAATGCCTCAGGTAAAGGAATTTCTTACATTTTATTTCCCGAATACCGGTACAAAGGTAAGTGCAAAGATGTATTACTACAATAATAGTGGCCAGATAATAAGCACTAACTATGTGTCGATAGAGAGTGGGAAAACTGGCTTTTATGCTTTTGACACATCTTTTTCCAGGATTAAAAGTTATTTTCCAAACATACCGGCTGACAGGTGTCTGTTTTATCGCGTGGGAAATGATAGTTATAATTTGGAATATCTAATCGACAGGTCATCATATCCAAATTTAACTCAGTTTGTGTATATGAACAATTTTGGAGTACCGGAGACACTACTCGTTAGGGGTGAAGTAATTCAGAATGTTGATGCAAAGTTTAGTGAAGGTAAGATTCAGCGGGTATCACATAAATGGAATTTGAAAGAAAATGAATCTTTTGAAGCTAGTACCGGCAAGATTTTCTTTCGCGACGAGTACCTGATGTGGAGAGATCTGTTCATGAGTCCCGACGTGTATATATACGTGAATGGCACACCTCGCAAGGTGTTTGTAACAGAATCGAAAAACAGCATAAACCGGTTGAAGGGAATAAACAAGTCGCTTACATTCTCATTCAGGTTTGCCGAAGAAAATGACACCTGGGATTATATGAGATATCTGGAATGGATTCTTGAGCATGGTGTTTGGAATGATGAAGGCATTTGGCTTGATAGTGGAAGGTGGAATGATAATGTACTTTAAAAAGAAATGGCAGAAGTAAGTAAAGATGATATTAAATTTATTTTCCAGGAGAAAGTTTTAAAAGAACATGGTGATTTTCTTAAAGATCTTTTCCAAGAAAGTATCAAAGAGAAAAAGCTAATAGTTACCGGAGAGCTTCTTAATAGCATTGATTTTGATGTTATTAAGAAAGGTGATAATTATGAGCTTAACTTCTCTTTCTATGATTATGGCAGGTTTATTGAAATTAACCGAAACAAAAGAAAGCGCGCTTCTAAATTTGACTCTAACACAAACAGGGATATTTGGGGTATTAAGGAAAACACAATGAAAAGAAGGAGACTGACTGATTGGTACACCCGCAATTCTTATGGTGCATTAAACAGACTTATTGGTGTTCTAATGTACGAATTTACTGATGAAGAGGTTGCACGCATTAAGAAACAGATTTCAAAAAAAATTAATATAACTATTTAGCTATGGCTTTACGAGTAGATAGAATGCAGCTGCAGATGGCTATTGATAATGACCCTGCAAGAAAAAAAATACATGAAATAGATAAACAAATTGCAAATCTTAATAAAGGATTAAAAGGATTGCATAAAAATAGCACAGAGTATGCTAATACCAAAGATAAGATAAAAGAGCTCCGGATGGAGCAGGATAAAGTTAGAGATTCTATTGGGATTTCTAACATGTCTATGAGGGAACTTGTTAAAACTCAAAAGAGTCTGAACGTTATTTTAAGACAATTAAGACCCGGAACAAAAGAATATGAAGATCTGGAAAAGCAAGTTGCTGAAGTTGACACACGTATAAAAGAACTGAGAAATAATTCGAGAGAAACACAGAAACAACTTGAAAAGCCTTTGGGTGGTAAAGGTGGGTTCCTAACAGTTCTAAAAGGTGTGTTTGCTGGCAACTTGCTAACAAAAGGTGCAATGATGCTGGCAGATTTAGCTGGTAAAGCACGTGAGTTTGTTCGTGAAGGTGTTGAAATGGCAGCAGCTGCTCAGGGTATTGAGCATGCATTTAATCGCATTGCAAATAGAGATTATTTGAATGATTTAAGAAGGCAAACAAGAGGTTTAGTGTCTGATTTCACATTAATGCAATCAGCAGTAAGGGCTGAGAACTTTGATATACCTTTAACCCAGCTGGGCACGTTACTTCAGTTTGCTCAAAATAGAGCGCGCGACACTGGTGAAAGCGTAGAATATCTAACACAATCTATTATTGATGGTATTGGTAGGAAGTCTCCTTTAATTCTTGACAACCTTGGGATATCAGTTGTAAGAATTCAGGAAGAAGTAAAAAAAACAGGCGATTTTGCAACTGCAGTAGGTAATATTGTTGAAGATGAAATGTCTAAAGCCGGTGAAGTCATAGACACTGCTGCGGATGCTGCAACACGTAAAAAAGTAGCTTGGGAGAACCTTCAGCTTGCAGTTGGTAATTTCTTTGTAAATTTTAAAAGTGGGTGGGATGGTTTTACTACACGTTTTGCTGAAGGGTTGACAAGATTGATTCAAGGACAGGAAGAGTTTTCTAAACAATTTGAAGATCAGATTAAAAAAGTTGCAGATTTGAATATGAATTTGCCCAATCTTATTGATAGGTATGAGGAGCTACGTGGGAAAGCTGAATTAAATAAAGATGAGCAAAGAGAGCTTAATGAGGTTATTGGCAAGCTTAATGATGCTGTTCCGAGTGCTGCTATAGAATTTGATAAATATGGTAATGTTCTTGCAATAAGCACAGCTAAAGTTCGTGAGTTTATAGCAGCTGAAACTGCTAAACTGGAGGTAATGAACAGAAGTGCCATTGCTGAAGAAACTAAGAATCTTGAAGATTACCGTGAAGAATTGGATTTAGTTCTTGAAACAAGGCAAAGAGGCACAGAGAAAAGGTATAGGTGGGGAACTGAAGAAGATGTGGTATTATCAGATGATCAATTAAAAGATCTTGATAAACGTTCAGCGGAACTTGAAAAGCTCATTTTGGGGACAGAAACATATTTGAATGAAATTACAGGAAAATCGGCAGCTGAAAGGGTGCAACAAAGAGAAAGTGAACTAAAGCAAGAAGCTCAGTTTAATAAAATGGGTGAACGGGAGTTAAAGAAGTGGATTGAAATGAACCGTGATACTGCAAATGAATATCTTGTTATTGCTCAGAAAGTATATAATAATAGGTTTGCCAATGTTGATCCTGGTGGACAAGATAATGAAAAGAAAACCACAACAAAAGCAGCGGATCCATTTAAAGAAGAGCTGGATGCACTGAAGAGAGCTCAGCAGGAAGAACTTCTTGTATTAAAGCAAAGTTTGCTTGCAAAAGATGTTACTGAAGAAGAGTTTAGAGAAATCTCATTTCAAAAAGAAATTGAACATCTCGAGAAGATGAAATTGCTTTATGAGATGTACGACCAGGATACTGTTGATTTGGAAATTCAATTAACAGATAAGCTTATTGCAGAATCTAACCGGAGGTATAAAATAATTGAGGATCTTAAGAAACAACATGCCGATAAATTAAAAAACAGGCCAAGAGAAGAAGCGCTTGAGGAAAATGATGACGCCTGGGAAGCAGTTAGTTATAAAGACAAAAAAGCCGTACTGGATGTTCAGTTGAAAAACGAAATGATGACTGAAGAGGAGCATCAAAAGGCGTTATTTAAATTAAGAGTAGAATATCTTGAGAGGTTTCTGGAAAAGTACGAAGGCACACTGCAAGGTATTCAAAATATCTCAAGTGATCTATCGGGTGCAATGTCAAACTTTCAACGTTCGGAAGAAATGGCCGTTGAAAGGAAATATAACAAAATGATTGATGCCGCTGGAAAGAATTCTAAACAGGTAGCTAAGCTGGAAGAAGAAAAAGAAAAGAAACTTAATGATATTCGGGCAAAATATGCAGATAAGCAATTTATCGTTACTGTTGCTCAAGTAATATCTTCAACAGCTGTTAGTGCAATGGAGGCATTTAAAGCTATGGCTGGTATTCCTATTGTTGGTCCGGCTCTTGGTGGGATTGCAGCAGCTGCTGCAGTTGCCTTTGGTGCCAGCCAGATTGCAGTTGCCAAACAACAGCGTGATGCTGCTAAGGCAGGTTATAGATCGGGTGGTTATACCGGTACCGGAAAGGATGATGAAGA
>JAQUIZ010000044.1 GCA_028683355.1 Fermentimonas sp. | reverse complement strand
TCCCCGCATCGGTATAACCTGCTTTACGGAACAGTTTTACACTTCCACTATTGTTCTCAGGTATAACGGCAAACAGCTGCTTTAGTTTCAGGAAATTAAATGAGTACTCTTCCAGTATTTGTAAGGTTTGCAATCCATGCCCCTGCTCACGGAACTTTTTATCAATCAATATACCCACACCGGATCTTTTATGAAATGGATCAAAATCATACAGGTCAACTGTCCCCACAACCTCATCGGTTTCTTTTATTATGATCATCAGTCGCAACTGTTTATCTGTATACAGATCCTGTTTCGAGTCAATAAGATATTGTTTTAACGCGAAACGTGAGTATGGCGTTACTGATGCTCCGTATTCCCATAGCGAAGTGTCGTTTTCCCATCTGTAGAGATGATCCAGATCCTCAGGTTCCGGTGCACGTAAACGAATTATATTGTTTTCAAGCATTTTTTTCATCTGCTTACTGAATATTTTCAATATTCTTAATCTCACTTTCCGCCTGTACGCTCTCCTTGCCTTTTTCTGCTAAATTGGCGAGTTCAGGATAAGATGGCTTGCAGAATACATAAATAATAAAAAGTACAATCGTAAACCAGAAGAAGTTCATATTACCCGAAATTGCATACAGCGATATATTCATCAGGGTTGCCACGTTAATAATCAAGAGGCGTATACTTGATGCCTTTTTATAACTTTTTACAACAAGCTCTGTGTCTGGTGAGGAGGGTACTTTTTTTAGCATTACGGCAAACAGCTTTAATGCAGCAGGGATAGCGATTATTGTTATTACTATGGCATATCTCTCTAAAGTAACGCTAATATCATTCTTTTCAAAAGGAAAGGGGATCAGATCAAAAATGATAAGTAGAAAAAAAGATGCAAGTACTGCTATACTTAGCCAGTATTGCAGTTTCAGTGAACTGATAGTGCTGTCAAATATGTTTTTGGTTTCTCTCATTTAGATAATTGTTTATAAGATTCATCAAAGGGCGTTCTGTTTAATATGGAGCGTCCGAGAGTAACCTCATCTGCATATTCAATCTCATCTCCTATTGATACACCACGTGCAATTATACTCACTTTTATATTATATGGCTGTAGTTTGCGGTAGATATAGAAATTGGTTGTGTCTCCTTCCATTGTGGCACTCAAAGCTAAAATGACCTCCTTAACCTGACCCGATTTAATCCTCTCTTCCAAACTTGCTATCTCAAGGTCTGAAGGGCCAATGCCATCAATCGGGGATATAATACCTCCTAAAACATGATATAGTCCTCTGAACTGATCTGTTTTCTCAATAGCCATAACCTCCTTCACATTTTCTACAACGCAGATCAGTGAGTTATTGCGCGACTTATCGGAGCAAATCTCACATATATCAATGTCTGAGATATTATGACATATGGTACAGTATTTTATCTCCTGTCTGAGCTTTATGATTGTATCTGCAAAAGCAATCACTTTCTCTTCATCTTGCCTGAGCAGATGCAGTACAAGGCGGAGCGCGGATTTTTTTCCGATACCGGGTAGTTTGGCAAATTCATTAACTGCATTTTCTAGTAAAGTGGAAGGGTAATGACTGTTCATAAAGTAATCTTTGGTGCACTGTCACAAAGATAATATGAATCGATTTCCTGAACAAATATCTTTTTATAAAGGATCATTTGTGAACTTTGTCTTGTTTTTTTCTTCTAATTTCGTTTTTTGTTACGTTTAAGTTTGTAAATTTGTAACCTTATATATTATTTTTTAATGGAAAAGTTGTTTAAGCAATATACCATCCACTTCAATGTGTGATTCCAATTTTATTTAATAAGTTAAACAAAATATGAAAGTACTTTTGGCAACAAGTAAACCTTTTGCTTTGCAGGCAGTGCAGGGGATACAGAATGTAATTGAAACTGCCGGACTTAAATTCGAAAAACTAGAAAACTATACTGAAAAATCGCAGCTACTTGATGCCGTTAGAGATGTTAATGCTTTAATAGTCAGAAGTGATGATGTTGATGGAGAGATTATGGATGCTGCACCGCAGTTAAAGCTTATAATCAGGGCAGGTGCAGGTTATGATAATGTTGATCTGGAAGCCGCTACAAGTCGTAATATTTGTGTGATGAATACTCCAGGGCAGAATGCTAATGCTGTTGCAGAACTGGTATTCGGTATGATGATTTTCATGCAGCGTAACCTGTTTAATGGTAATGTAGGGAGGGAGTTGATAAACAGACGACTTGGACTATATGCTTTTGGTAATGTAGCAAAGAAGGTTGCCCGTATTGCCCGCGGATTTAATATGGCGATTTACGCTTACTCTCCGGCCTTGACACACGATGATCTCAGGAAAGAGGGCGAGTATGGTGTAATAACTGCATACAGCAACAGGGAGCTTTTCGAGAACAGTGATATAGTTTCTCTTCACATGCCATTGCTTGAGGAAACAAAACAATGTGTTGATTATAAACTTCTGGCTTATATGGCAAAAGATGGATTATTAATTAATACAGCACGTAAGGAGCTAATTGCAGAAGATGATTTGATAAGAATCATGGAGGAGCGCCCCGAATTCCAGTATGTAACAGATATCAAGCCTGACAAGCATGAAGTCTTCATGGAAAAATTTCCAAACCGTTACTTCTCAACTCCTAAAAAGTCGGGAGCCCAAACAAGAGAGGCAAACCGAAATGCCGGTATTGCAGCTGCTCACCAGACGGTGATGTTTTTTAAGAACGGAGATGACCGTTACAGGGTTAATTAGTCGCGTTGCATCAGTAAGAAGATAATAGGAATATTTGAATATAATTTTTAAAATAATAATCAATGGAAAAGTACAATTTTAATGCCGGACCCTGCGTGCTTCCCAGACCGGCAGTTGAGTCGGCCATAGAAGCAATCCGCAATTTTGACAACACTGGAATTGGGATTCTTGAGATTTCACATCGTACCCCGGGTTGGGAACGAATCATGAAGGAAACAGCCGATTTGTGGAAGGAACTTCTTAATATTCCAGATAACTATCATGTTCTTTTTCTTGGTGGAGGCGCAAGCACACAGTTTTTCGATGTACCTGCAAACCTGTTGAAAACTAAGGCTGCTTACCTCGAAACAGGCTCCTGGGCAAAAAAAGCTATTAAAGAGGCTAAGTTTTACGGAGAGGTGGAGGTTATAGCTTCATCTTCTGATAAAAATTTCTCCTATATTCCTAAGGGTTACACTATCCCTGCTGATGTTGATTATTTTCATATAACAAGCAATAATACAATTTACGGAACTGAGATCCATGAAGATATGGATAGTCCCGTTACATTAGTTGCCGATATGTCGTCTGATATAATGAGTCGCCCTGTTGATGTTTCAAAATACGGCATCATATATGGCGGTGCACAGAAGAATGTGGGTCCTGCAGGAGTTTCATTCGTTATAGTACGCGAGGATATACTAGGCAAGACAGATCGTGCCATACAAACGATGGTTGATTACCGTACACATATAAGCGATTCAGAGAAAAACCGTTCAATGTTTAATACACCACCTGTATTCTCAATATTCGTGATGCACGAAACACTCAAGTGGCTCAAGGAGCAGGGCGGGGTAGAAGCCATCTACAAGCTTAATAAAGAGAAAGCAGGCCTGCTTTATGATGAGATCGACAGGAACAAGCTTTTCGTTGGAACAGCTGCAAAAGAGGATCGCTCAATTATGAATGTATGCTTCGTGATGAACGAAGAATATAAAGACAAAGAAGCTGAATTCCTGAAATTTGCAACCGAAAGAGGTATGGTCGGAATTAAAGGTCATCGTTCAGTAGGCGGTTTCAGAGCATCAATATACAATGCTTGTCCCAAAGAAGCAGTTGAAGCACTGATAAAATGTATGCAAGAATTTGAAGCACAGAATTAAGAAATAGAACTAAGATTTTTTGATGAAAGGGGAGTTTCACTTAAGTGATTCTCCCTTTTTTTTGGTTACTCCCGGGTCAATGAAGCTTCTGCATTTAACAAGTTTAGTACTAGCTTCAGCTATACTTCAGCCAAACCTTGTTCTTACTTAGTCCATACCTTCCCCTTCATCTCCTCATATAAATATGAGGTATATTAGGAGTTGGTAGGGAGTTGGTATAGACTTAGTACAATCTTTGTATATCCTTTGCATATCCTTTTTACAACCTTTATAATACTACAGACTTGAAGTGATTATCAGGGCATTATATTTATTTAACTATAAAAAAGTACGAATTAATTTGATGATTACGAAAATGTCGTACATTTGTGATGTAATAATATTAGTATTTCAAAGAATCAAGTAAAAAAATGATTATGGAACGATTAACACCACAGGAAGAAAATGTGATGCTGCATGTGTGGCAACTGAATGAGTGCGCAATAAAGGATGTAGTTGAGAGACTCGAAGAACCACGTCAGCCGTACACAACAGTTGCTTCTATCTTCAATAATCTTGAAAATAAAGGATATCTGACAAAAAGAAGATTTGGCAATGTAAAAGTGTATAAACCAAAGATTACTGAATCTGCATACAAAAGACATTTCCTGTCTGATGTTGTGAAAAGTTATTTCGACAACTCATATAAAGAGCTGGTATCGTTTTTTGCGAAAGAGCAGAAGGTTAGTGCTGATGATCTTAATGAGATTGTACGCCTGATTGAAAATAGTCAGAAGTAGTTATTTAATCAACCTAAAAATCAGCGATCATGCAACCAATATTTTTATACATTATTCAGGTGAATTTTGCATTGGTGCTGTTCTATCTCTTATATACAGTACTGTTTAAAAGAGATACATTTTTGAAAATCAGGAGATTTTATTTCCTGTCATCTATAGTTTTTTCACTGATCTATCCGCTGTTTGTTGTACCCGGATTGAGCGATTTGTGGATTTTCAGATCAGCCGAACCTCAGGCAGTAGAAGCATCTGTTTTCTTTGAAGCGCCTACCTTTGAAATGATGGTTGAAGAACCGGTAGAGCCGGTTGCTTCTGTAAACATTCCCTGGGAACAAATTCTGACAACACTTTATATTGCTGTAACTATCTTCTTTATTCTGCGGTTTTTATGGCAACTGATAACAATATTCCGTATTCGGTTAAAAAGTGAAGAGACTGAGGTTTCGGGTGTCAGGGTTTACGATCTTAAAGATGATATTACTCCATTCTCGTTCTTCGGGATGATATTTATAAACTCAAAAATACACTCAGATGAGGAGCTGGAGCAGATAATCATTCATGAGCACACTCATGCAAGGGAAAAACACTCTCTGGATATTATGCTCGTGGAAACAGTGTTGCTTTTTTCCTGGTGGAATCCTTTTGTCTGGCTGTTTAAGCGCGAGATGGCAATGAACCTTGAGTATCTTGCCGATAATGGAGTGCTTAGAGAAGGCGTGGATAGCAGAGATTATCAATACCACCTGTTAAGACTGACTTATCATGAAACTGCAGTTCAGATAGTAAATAACTTTAATGTATCACAATTAAAACAGAGAATTATGATGATGAATAAAACCAGAACTTCTTCACTGAAGTTGGCTAAATACCTGCTTATGTTGCCTTTATTTTTAATTCTGATTGCAGCAAACAGTTCGTATGCCGGTGAGAAAGAGAAGAGTTTACAAGAACCGCCACCTGTGAAGAAAGAAGTAACAGAGGAAATATTTGTTGTTGTTGAGCAACAACCTGAGTTTCCGGGTGGATTAGATGCTATGATGAAATTTCTGTCTGATAGCATAGTATATCCGGCTGAAGCAAAAGCAAAAGGTATACAGGGCAGGGTGATTTGTAACTTTGTTGTTATGAGTGACGGAAGTATTGATGATGTGGAAATTGTTCGTGGTGTTGATCCGATGATTGATGCTGAGGCTGTTAGAGTTCTTGGGTCAATGCCTGATTGGAAGCCGGGTATGCAGCGTGGACAACCGGTAAACGTGAGGTTTACACTGCCTGTGGTATTCAGGCTGGATGCGCCTTCAGATCCTGAGGATGATACTTCGGAACGTGTAGAATCAAAGGTGATAATTGATGAATTAATGACTAACGAGGCTGCATTAACTGTTACGGCGGGTGTTCAGCAATCCTATACATTCCCCGGTGGTGATGATGGCTTCATGAATTATATCTCACAGAATATAAAGTACCCTGTTATAGCTCAGGAAAATGGAGTTCAGGGATTAGTGAATGCCACATTTAGTATCAGTAGCAACGGAAATATTGGCAACATTAAGGCTAAGCCTGATTCAGGAGATGAGGCTATGTTGAGTAAAGAGGTGCTAAGAGTTTTAACAGGTATGCCTAATTGGGAAAAAGCTCCATCGTTTTTAGTCTCCGGTAAAGTTACAGACTCCGGCTCTAACCCGATACGCGGTGCGACTGTTATTAGAAAGGGAACTAATGAGGGCACTATTACTGATTCAAATGGTAATTTTCAAATAAAAGTACCTGCAAAAGAAGGCTCTTTAGCAATCTCATTTGTAGGATACAAATCAGAAGAAATTGCATTAAACAGGCTAAACACTCTTAATGGAGAGATTACCAGAGAAATACCCGTAGTTTTCCGTTTGCAAGGTGATAATGTTAACCGTTATGAAGGTCCGACACCTGAAAATGCTGTTGTTGTAGTTGGTTATGGCTCCAAATAATAGGTTTGCCTAAAGTATAGTTTTGAGATGTTTTTTTAGATTTAGAAGTTAATTTACTACTTGCCTGAAATTCCGAGATTATGTATCAGTCTTTAGTATATATTGTTCAAGTTAACATTGCATTAGTGCTGTTTTACCTCTTATATGCAGTGCTGTTTAAGAAAGATACTTTTCTGCGTATCAGAAGGTTTTATTTCTTGTCGGCAATTGTTTTTTCTCTCATTTACCCTATGCTTGTTGTGCCGGGACTGAGTGATATCTTGAATTTCAGGATAGATGAATCTCCGGCAGTAGAAACATCTGTTTTCTTTGAAGCACCGACAATGGAAGTGATTGCTGATGAGTCTGATGAAGCTGTTTGGTTTTTAAACATTCCATGGGTGAAAATTCTGACAACACTTTATATTGCTGTAACTATCTTCTTTATTCTGCGGTTTTTATGGCAACTGATAACAATATTCCGTATTCGGTTAAAAAGTGAAGAGACTGAGGTTTCGGGTGTCAGGGTTTACGATCTTAAAGATGATATTACTCCATTCTCGTTCTTCGGGATGATATTTATAAACTCAAAAATACACTCAGATGAGGAGCTGGAGCAGATAATCATTCATGAGCACACTCATGCAAGGGAAAAACACTCTCTGGATATTATGCTCGTGGAAACAGTGTTGCTTTTTTCCTGGTGGAATCCTTTTGTCTGGCTGTTTAAGCGCGAGATGGCAATAAGCCTTGAGTATCTTGCCGATAACGGGGTGCTTAGAGAAGGCGTGGACTGCAGAGATTATCAATACCACCTGTTAAGACTGACTTATCACGAAACTGCAGTTCAGATAGTAAATAACTTTAATGTATCACCTTTAAAAAAGAGAATTATGATGATGAATAAAACCAAATCTTCTTCACTGAAGTTGGTTAAATACCTGTTGATTGTTCCCCTGACATTTTTGTTGATCACTTTTAATAGTTGTATTAACCGGGATAATGAAAATGAAACTGATGAAGCAATAGATGAAACTGAGGCTGCAGTAGTTGAATCAGAAGTTATTAATGATGATAGTGAAGCCTTTGTAGTTGTAGAAGAGATGCCTGCATTTCCCGGTGGGAATGAAGGTTTGATGAAGTTCCTGGCAGACAGCATAAGATATCCAGTTGTAGCTCAGGAGAATGGAATACAGGGAAGAGTAATAGTGAATTTTGTGGTTGAAAAAAACGGTAGCTTGAGTGATTTTCAGATTGTAAGAGGTGTTGATCCTTCATTAGATAATGAAGCACTTAGGGTATTAAGACTTATGCCTGACTGGACACCCGGAAAACAAAAGGGAGAGAATGTAAGAGTAAGGTTTACATTGCCGGTAGTTTTCAGATTGCAGTCAGGTGAGAAGAAAGCTACAACTAATATTGTACCACCACCTCCTGCACCACCAAGTAACTCTAATGAAGTTTTTGTGGTAGTAGAGGATCAACCTGAGTTTCCGGGAGGTAATGAAGCTTTAATGAAATTTTTAAGTGATAATGTTAAATATCCGGCAGATGCTCAGACAAATGGAATTCAAGGGCGACTAATAACAAATTTTGTTGTAGAGAAAGATGGTAGTCTTACAGATGTGCAGGTTGTTAAAGGGATTAGCCCATCTTTAGATAAAGAAGCTATAAGAGTTATTGAATCAATGCCCAAGTGGAAACCGGGAGTTCAGAATGGAGAAATTGTAAGAGTTCGTTATACTCTTCCGGTTGTTTACAGGCTGCAGAATTGAACACCTTTTTTGAGCAGAGACTTTCTTCTTAAAATGTCTGTTAATAAAAAACTCCCCGATTAGAGGAGTCATTCTTTTCACTAGTTAATACTAAACGGGAGCTTTCAGAAATGAAGCTCCCGTTGTATTTTTTAATTGAACTCGTTGTATTTTTTAATTGAAAATGTCATCAATTCCTTCGCTTTCCACAGGTTCATTGCTGCGGTAGAAGTCGGGTGAATAACGCTCTGCTCCTGCACAGGGATTGAAATCGGCAGGGATGTCAAATGTGCCGTTGTCTTTATAATCCAGGTCCGGGTCAGCATAAACCTTCTGGTAGAAGAGTCCGTGTATAGGAAGTGCCATGCTGGCACCCTGACCATAAGCCATCTGATCGAAATGGATAGATCTCTCTTCACCTCCTACCCAGGCACCTGCTACCAGCGTTGGGGTGAACGACATGAACCATCCGTCGGAGTTGTTATTGGTTGTACCTGTTTTTCCTCCCATAGCACCTTTAAGGTTATATCTCCAGCGCAGTCGGTTACCTGTACCGCCATCAACTACTGCTGTAAGCATGTCCAGCATCTTATAGGATGTTGATTCGCTGAAAATCTCCCTCATTCTGGGAACAAAAGATGCAATTTCATTACCGTAAGAGTCCTCTATACGTGTAACCAGTACAGGGTCTACACGAATACCCTTGTTGATAAAGGATGAATAGGCTCCAACCATCTCGTAGACAGATGCATCGTTTGGTCCTAATGCAAGTGAAACAACCGGGTCAGCAGGTGTTTTTAGTCCGAATGACTGTAACATCCTTGCAAAAGCGTATGGTGAGAACTGACTCATAAGATATGCCGTTACCCAGTTGCTTGAACGCTGAAGTCCCCATTTAATTGTAACTGTCTCTCCGCTTGTATGTCCCGGGTTTCTTGGTGTCCATGGGTTTCCATTTTCATCCATAAGTGTTATAGGCTGATGAACTAAAGGAGTGCAGGGAGTCAATCCTT
This sequence comes from Fermentimonas sp., assembly GCA_028683355.1. Lineage (GTDB taxonomy): Bacteria > Bacteroidota > Bacteroidia > Bacteroidales > Dysgonomonadaceae > Proteiniphilum. The sequence goes on along the minus strand of JAQUIZ010000044.1, from coordinate 11,366 downwards.
CTTCCATTGCCAGCGTATATAGATAAGGTTTGATTGTAGAACCTATCTGACGCTTACCTGTAGTCACCATATCATACTTGAAATATTTAAAATCAGGACCGCCAACATAGGCCTTAACGTGTCCTGTATAAGGATCCATAGCCATGAAGCCAGTTCTCAGGTAGTTTTTGTGATAACGTATAGAGTCCCATGGAGTCATTACAGTATCAATCTCATGATGTTCCCAGGAGAAAACTTTCATTTCAACAGGTTCTTCCTTGAAGTTTTTAATGATATCGGCCTCAGAGACACCCTCATTTCTGAGAATGCGGTAGCGGTCTGTCTGCCTCATCGCTCTTAGCATAAGATCTTCAACCTGATCGCTTACCTCACGGGAATATGGAGCATAAGTTCTGCCTTTCTTTTCCCTGAAAAACTCATTCTGAAGATATCCGCCCATATGTTCTGTGACGGCGTCTTCGGCATGTTTCTGCATACGTGAATCGAGTGTTGAGTATATCTTCAGTCCGTCTGTATAGATATTATAATTTGTGCCGTCTGCTTTAAAGTTTTTATTACACCAGCCGTAGAGGGGATCTTCTATCCATGCTAATGAATCCTCAGAGAATTGCTGATTTTGCCACGAAGCGTAGTTCTTCCTTTCAGGCTTTACAGCCATCATTAATTTTGCAAGATGCTGACGATAATAGGGTGCAGAAACATCAATATGGCTTGAGCGGTTGAAGTCGATTTCCAAAGGCAGCTGCATAAGTGAATCTGACTCCTGACGCGAGATATGCCCAGCTTTACGCATCTGGCTCAGCACTACATTGCGTCTGTCAAAAGTGATTTCGGGACGGCGTACAGGGTTGTAAAGTGATGAGTTTTTGAGCATACCTATAAGAGTTGCAGCCTCTTCAATAGTAAGCTCCTTAGGAGTTTTATTAAAGTAAGTACGTGTAGCAGACTCAATGCCAACAGCATTGTAGTTGAAGTCGTATTTGTTGAGGTAGAGATTAATAATCTCATCCTTTGTGTAATATCGTTCCAGTTTTGCAGCAATTACCCACTCAACAGGTTTCTGAAACAGACGTTGCAGTTTGTTGTTTGCTCTGGGAGAATAGAGTAGTTTGGCCAGCTGCTGAGTGATAGTACTGCCACCTCCGCTCTCTTCTCTTTGCAGTATTACTGTCTTGAAAATAGCTCTTCCGAGACCTATTATATCTATACCTGAATGAGAATAATAGCGTATATCTTCTGTTGCAACCAATGCATTAATAAGATGCGGAGATAGATCGGAATAGTCGATCATAATGCGATTATCATCACTAAGTGAATAGGTAAACAGCATCTCGTTATCTGATGATATAACCTGAGATGCATAGCGATCGATTGGATTTTCAAGTTCATCGATATTGGGCAGATAGCCTATTGCTCCGGTTGAAAGTAAACCGAAGAATAATATTACCGCAACTACCAGCAGTCCGAATAATTTCCACAGAGCCTTAATAAAACCCTGTTTGTTTTTTCCGTTGCCGGCATTAGTTTTGTTGTTTGTTGTTGTTTTCTTACTCATAATTCAGAAGAGTCACTTCAGGATATTGTACATGTTGGAAAGATGGCGCAAAAGTACACAAAAGCAACGACTAGAAGAAGGAAGTATTATTAAAAATAGTTTTCGGGGAGTTCTTGCACATTTAAAAACTCCCCGTTAATCATAATTATTGTCCCGGATTTTTCAAACTAACCATTTGAATGCAGCTCTCAAAACTTAAATGTGAATCCTCCGGAAATATTTACACCCTGAGCGGGGTAACCATACCATATATCATACTTTTGTGATAGAATATTGTTTGCCTTTACATTAAGAGAAAATGAGTCACTTATATCGTAAATAGCACCCAAATTGAGATCGTTAATGTTATCCATCTTGATGTTCTCTCTTTCCATACTGTTTATTCTATCGGAGAAAGTCCACCTGTCACTTGCAAGATAGTAGTTAAGCATTAATTTCAGATCAGTGATAATTTCCAGTGTAGCTTTGACATCTGCTTCGAATCCCGGTTTGTTATATGCCTTTGGATCAGTTATCTCAGAGTCATTTGATACCAGATGGGCAGCTTCAAAGAAATTCTTTTTTATACGAAGTGATATATTGAGAGGAGACCAGATATTTGACTGAATCATACCACCGACAAAAGAGTGGGTAAGGTCTCCATAGATTGGCTTAAGTGATTCGATAAACGGACCGAATGCATCACCGCCAATGACGTCACGACCGTTTAAGACAAGAAAATGCTCATCATCTGTCTTCTTATATCCGCCAAAGAAATCAAATCTGAATCCGCTCAGTTCTCCTATTTTGAATCCTGCTTCAAGATCGATGTGTGAGAATGATGGTTTGACCGGTGCATATGTTAGAAAATATCTCGACTCATCCATCATATCCAGAAGAGTGTTGTGATCGAATCCACCATTTATTGTTGCGTAAAGAGACGAGTATTCTGTAAAACCTAATTTCAGGTCAACATTTGGCACTACTCTGATTTTTGTGCTCCCTGCTGTTTGAAACAGTACATCTGCGCCAAGCTTAGCATGTCTGTTAAACCCGTTGAAGCTAATGTATGGCGAAGCATTTATCAGAAAATAGTTGTCGTTATCTCCATTATATATTGTGGTTAAAATTGAGCCGTCAACACCAATCTTGTTACTTGTTGTGCTACTTCCTCCAAAAGGTTTGTCGAATCCTATACCTGCATGAATCTGATTGCCTTTCATCCAGTCGAATGCAGAGATTTCACTTCTTTTTGTATTGAAGTTATTGAAGTCGATAAAACCTCTGTAATTCAGCATGTTGTTTTCAACTGATTCCAGTTCTGCTTTAGCATTTAATACTCCCAAACTGTTTTTCTCATTTTCGAAGAAACGGTCATTGCCGAAAGTATTGCCATAATAATTAAACTTTGAGTGGAGATAGGAGATATGCATATTAAGCTTAACCGACTCTGCTAGATGGCTGTATCTCAGTTTTCCGAGGTTGTCCATGAAGTATGCATTGTTTCCTGCAGGATCTGATACCTGGACAAAATTAATATCGCTATTTGTGGAGTTGTGCAGAAAATTGAAAGTAAGATTGTGCTTGTCGTTGTCAACCAGTCTATACCCCAATCCACCACTCAGATTCGCATAATTACCGGCGTTGAAGAACAGGTATCCTCTCTTAAGAGAGTAGGGGATCTCAGTCATTATATCTCCCGGGCGTGGTAGTGCAATTTCCAAAGGCGGAGCAATTCGCCCTGCCCAGTTTGAGTAATTTGTATTGGCTTTTTGAACTGTAGGCTCACGCAGCGCAGGCAGTGAATTGATCTTGTCAGCATCCAGCAGGGTAGGGTTAAACTCTCTCTCAAGTTCCATCTGCCTTCTTAACAAGGAATCCTGTGTCTGAGCAGATAGTCCTGCAGACAATGTTAATGCAGTAATTAAAATATATATATTTCTCATATTTGGTTGTCAGTTTGTGTGTTCATAAATCAATTTCCCAGTCTTGCATTTATCATCTGCTGAATATCACCTTCTTCACCTTTATAGTTATTCCTGAGACTCTCAAGATACTGTTTTGCCTGAAACTCGTCTCCTTTTGCAAGGTATGTGTCAGAAAGAACTATAAGTGCACGGGCCATCCAATATTGGTGAGGGGTGCCTTTCTGCATAAACTCCTTGACCTGCGCCTCAGCCTTGTCATATGAGTTTTGTCTGTAGAATATGTCTGCAAGAATAAACTGAGCCTCTGCGCCATAAATACTTCTGGTATCATTTGCTACAAATTGAAAATCTGCAACCGCACTGTTTATTTCGTTTACCTGCTGATAAGCCTTACCTCGTAAATATCTGACTTCTGTTATGATTTCAGCAGAAAGAGAACTGTTTGTAAGTAATTCAGTAGCTGCCCTTACTGCATCGTGATGGTTACCCAACTGAGATTGTGTTCGAACTACACCCAATTGTCCTATCTGCTTGTTAGTTGCATTTCTTGCTGAATTGGATAATCTTGAATAATCAGCAAGCGCCTGTTGCAGGTTGCCATTTTGATATTCTGTCTGTGATGTGTATATCAATGCATTGTCGAGAAACTTAATATTGCCGGCATCGATAACTCTTCTGAAGTGTGACAGAGCTTGTTCTTTATTGTTTCTCTCGTCAGCTACCAGTCCCAGGTAATAATGTGCATCACTGTTGTAAGCACCGTTTGGATAAGATTGCAGGTAACGGTTCATTGCTGATTCTGCATCTGTTCGGTTTCCACGCATATATACACTCTCTGCTGCAAGGTAGGTTAGCGAGTCCTGCTTTGAGGTAGAAATTCTTAAGCCTCCGGGCAGTGAGTTGGCATAATCAACATAAGTCTGTATATCATTCATATCCCTGTAAACCGTTTCCAAAGAAACCAATGCATTACGTGCATCATCTGTTCCGGGGAAGTTCGCTATTACATTTTTATAGGACTGAATACTTTGCTGATAATTGCCGTTGTTGTAGTAAAGCTGGCCTAATTGAACGCCACCCTGACTTGTGAGCGGACTTCTCGGGAAATCATTAACCAGTCTCTGTAATACACTGATTGCTTCATTTTCCCTGTTTAGCATTGTTAAGGCGCGACTCTTCTCATATAGTGCATCGTCGAAATACTGTGAGTTGGGATACCTGCTCATAAGATTATCCAGAGCGGTTATTTTGCCCTGATAGTTGCGCTGCAGTCCAAGTACAAATGCCCGCTGATACGCTGCATAATCAGCAGCAGAGGGGTTAGCATCAGCTGCCTGAGCATAATATCTTTCCGCATCACTGAAATTGCGGTTAAAATAGTAACTGTCGCCAATTCTGTTCAGTGCATCTGCATACTCGCTTTTGTTGCGGCTGGTTTCAGAGGAAATATACTTCTGAAAAGAACCAACTGCCTGTGAGTACTGCTGCTGCTTAAACTGTGAGTATCCAAGGTTATACCATCCCAGTGAATAGTTTTCATCTGAAGGAGATGCATTTTGTGTGAACTGTCTGAAGTCACTTGCAGCACTGATATAATTGGCCATGCGGTAATATGCTTCGCCGCGCCAGTAGTATGCGTTATTGCGTGCTTTGGTGTCGTAATTACCCAAGCCTATGCTATTGTTGAAATACTGCACAGCCTGATTCATATTTCCGTTTATAAACTCCTGCGCACCAAGCTGAAACAGTACCATTTGCTTAGCTTCCTGAATTCTCCTTCCTGGATTACTTATACGGTTAATTGCGTTAAGAGCAGCCTGGTAATCTTTGGTTGTAAGAAAAGTTTCGGCAAGAATGTCATTTACCTGGTCGGTATATTGCGAGTTTGGAAACTCCTTAAGGAAATTCTCGAAGAGTGATATTGACTCACTGAAGACAGAGAAGTTGGTCTCATGTGCCAGCAGCGCATAGTTGAACATTGCGGTTTCTCTTACCTGAGGATTGAAGTTGACTCTCGAGGCAGCTTCGAATGCCATTTGTGCCTGCTGCTTCTGATTGAGTCTCAGGTATGTTTGTCCCAGCTGCAACTGTGCATTTTGCGACAGTTCGTCAGATTCACCAACTGCTTGCTGGAACATTCGTAATGCTTCGTTGTACTTGCCTGTCTCGAAATAGGATAACCCCATAAAGTATGCATCACCACGAAGAGGCTTTTCGGCACCTACAACATATCTTTCGTAATATGGGATAGCACGTGTGGGCTGTCCCAGACGGTAATAGCTGTTTCCCAATATTCGGTTAAGCTCGGTATTGTGCTGACTGATTGGATATCTTGTTAGGAAAGCATCTGAAAGTCGTATCGCTTCATCAATTTTTCCATCAAAGAATGTTGCCTGAGCAGTATAGAAAGCAACCTCTTCCTGATATTCAGGGTGATTTCTGAGTCTGTCGAAGCGACTTAACGCTTGTGAATAGTTGCCGTTTGCATACTCAATATAACCGAGATAGAAATCTGCTGCATCGCGATAATTGCGACTGTTTTGTGACAGCAGTCCAAAATATCTTCTGGCTTCATCTCTATTGCCCAGCTGCATATGTGTATAACCTAAGCGGAAACTGTAATCCTCCTGCTCATCGAGAGAAAGATAATCCAGATCGGCCATATTAAACCAAAGCAAGGCTTTTTGCCATTCTTTTTTGTCGTAGTATTGTGAAGCAACAAGAAAATTTACCTGATGTCTGTGTATTGTTTCAGGAAAACTCTCCAGAAACTCTTTCAGAACATCTCCGCTGTTTTCATTTCCCAAGCGGAATGAAGAAACAGCAATCATGTATGCTGCCTCTTCTTTTAGGAAATTGTCGTTGCTTCCTGAAGTGTATTCTTGCAAAATATCCTGAGCACCTGTGTAGTTTCCCTCAAGAAACATCTCCTTTCCCTGATTAAACAGTCTGTCAGGTTGTAAATAATACACAGATTTCTGTGCCGGGGATGCGTGTGTTATTAAGGCAAGAGTAAAAACAAAGATAATTTTCTTCATGTTTTTGAGTATAATTAATTTACCTTTTACATTATTCATATGATCAAAGTTAAGATTTGTTCAATTCCTTTGCGAATAGATAGAAGTCCGAAATCATCAGGATTGAGATCCTCTAATGCAATGAATTTTAGTTCCGAAACATCGTCCTGTGCCTTTAAGTTGCTGAAATCACTGACTTCGCATTTAAAGAAAATATCTACAGTATGAACTTCGAATCCCGAATATACATAAATATTTGGTACTGAGAAAAGGTAGCTTGTTGAAATCACTGTCAGGCAAGTTTCTTCCTGAACCTCCCTTTTTATAGCCTCCTCTGCAGATTCATACATATCTATAAAACCTCCCGGCAGGTCGTAAGTACCTTTTGCCGGATCTTTAGCTCTGCGTGCAACTAAAATCTCTCCTTCGCTATTCTTAATTACCGCTACTGCAGCTGCTGATGAGTTGTAATAGTAAGTAAATCCGCAATCAGCACACTTTTTGGATTTATCATTATTCTCCCTGAAATGTGCTGAACTGCATTTGGGACAGTAAACAAATTGATAGAGAGGATGTTTCATTTACCAGCCATTATTTTGCTTTCATTTCAACTACAGATGTCTTTGGAAGGTCTCTGTTGCGTTTATCAATTGCTTCAACAAGATTGTCAGCCAGCTGGCTGAAGGCCATCCCGGTTATACTGTCCTGGTTCAAGGCAACAGGCTTACCGTCATCACCGCCTTCACGGATACTCTGAACGATAGGAATCTGACCGAGCAGATCGTAGCCCTGCTCTTCTGCAAGTCGTTTACAACCATCTTTACCAAACAGGTAGTATTTATTTTCAGGCAGTTCTGCAGGTGTAAACCATGACATATTCTCTACAAGTCCCAAAATTGGAACATTTACCTTATCGCTTGTAAACATGCTGATACCTTTTCGGGCATCAGCCAGTGCAACCTCCTGAGGAGTACTTACTATCACTGCTCCTGTAATGGGAACTGTCTGTACAAGCGTCAGATGTATGTCACTTGTTCCGGGTGGGAAATCAATCAGGAAATAATCCAGTTCACCCCAATCGGCATCACCAATAAGCTGCTTAAGTGCATTACTTGCCATTGCTCCACGCCATACAACGGCATCATCTTTTTTAACAAAAAATCCTATAGAAAGCATTTTAATACCATAATTCTCTATAGGTACGATAAGATCACGACCATCTTTTTTAGCCAGGGCGGGAGCTGATTCTTCTACACCAAGCATTTTTGGTACTGAAGGGCCGAATATATCAGCATCAAGGAGTCCAACTTTATACCCTTTCTGTGCAAGTGCTACAGCCAGGTTGGTACATACTGTGCTTTTGCCGACGCCTCCTTTACCGGAAGATACGGCAATAATGTTTTTTACGCCGGGCAATAAATCAGGCAGTTCAGGTCTGGGAGCCTGTTTTGATTTAACCGAGATATTTCCGACTATATCAATATCTTTATCTGCATAGGTAAGAATAGCCTGTTCTGCCATCTTTACCAGCGATTTAATGAAAGGGTCGTGTGCCTTCTCAGTTATAATCGTAAAACTCACTTTATTTCCATCAATACGAATATCATCTGCAACCATTCCTGCAGACACAATATCCTGACCTGTTCCGGGGTACCGCACATTCTTAAGTGCATCTATTATCAGTTGTGGATATATTGCCATAATTATAAGTTTTCTTTTTTATTAAATTCATACGCTTTTCTCCTGCTTCTGCCGAAGCTGCGGTAGTCATCCTTTTCTATATCAATGTCAGGCTCTGTCCAGTCGCTTTTCTCATTGCAGACAAATTTGATATACTTTATAGATAAACCGCGCTCAAGCCACTGTTGTTCATAGTATGTCTTAATTCCTAAAATATCATCTTCAGGTAAAGAATTGTAGAGGTCTTCAGTATCAAAAAGTACAGGCAGCTGATTTTCCTCAATCATAGCACTTGTATAATTATAGAGGAAACTACTGTCGGTTTTAAGGTGAATAATTCCATCATCCTTTAGTAGATTACTGTATTCCTTCATAAACCTGGTGCAGGTTAACCGTTTATTTACTTTCTTCATTTGCGGATCAGGGAAGGTGATCCATATCTCAGAAATCTCATCTTTTGAAAAGAAGTAGTTTATAAACTCAATGTGAGTGCGGATGAAAGCAACATTATCCAGATTATCATTGAGAGCTTCTTTGGCACCCTTCCAGATTCGGGCTCCTTTGATATCAATACCAATGAAGTTCTTTTCGGGAAACTTACGGGCAAGCCCTACAGTGTATTCACCTTTACCACAGCCCAGCTCCAGGATAATTGGATTGTTGTTTTTAAAATGGGTATTCCATTTGCCCTTAAGTGGGAAACCCTCAGTTTCCAATGTATTAAAGGATATCTGAAATACATTCTTGTACGTTGCCATCTCGGCGAACTTGGCTAGTTTGTTTTTTGCCATTTGAGACTAAATTCGATTAACTGCTAAACAATTACAACGCAAAAGTAACATTTAAACGTTAAAAACGGAAATTTTCGTTTATTGATTAACATGTAGATTTAAAATTGATTACTTTTAAATATTATTTTAAATGTATATGCCACTGATCAATAAGCTGAAATAGATAAAAAGTGAATCAAATCTGTTTTTGTCTGTCATATTTTTAGTATTTACCGAAGTTATGTGTATTTTTGTAAAAAGATAATTTAATAAACAAACTATTTAACATGAGAGTAGATGATGTAATGACTCAGCTTGAAGCCAAGCATCCAGGAGAGTCCGAATACCTGCAGGCAGTTAGGGAAGTTTTAATTTCTATTGAAGATGTATATAATCAGCATCCCGAATTTGAAAAGGCGGGTATTGTTGAGCGTATAGTTGAACCCGACCGCGTGTTCACATTTCGTGTTCCCTGGGTTGATGATAACGGGAAAGTGCATGTGAATATCGGTTATCGTGTACAATTCAATGGTGCAATTGGCCCATATAAGGGAGGTATTCGTTTTCACCCTTCAGTATCTTTATCATCACTGAAGTTTTTAGGATTTGAGCAAACCTTTAAGAATGCACTTACAACATTGCCTATGGGTGGTGGTAAAGGTGGTTCTGACTTTGCTCCTAAAGGAAGATCTCAAGCCGAGATAATGCGTTTCTGTCAATCTTTTGTGATGGAACTTTGGAAATTTATCGGACCTGAAACAGATGTTCCTGCCGGTGATATTGGCGTAGGAGCAAGAGAAGTAGGGTATATGTATGGCATGTACAAAAAACTAGCCGGTGAGCACACGGGTACATTTACAGGAAAAGGACTCTCTTTCGGTGGTTCAAAATTGCGTCCTGAGGCTACCGGTTTCGGAGCACTCTATTTTGTTCAGAAAATGTGTGATGAATTTCATATCAGTTTAAAAGGAAAAACAGTTGCCGTATCCGGTTTTGGAAACGTGGCATGGGGTGCTGTAAGCAAAGCAACTGAACTTGGTGCAAAGGTGGTTGCAATTTCCGGTCCTGATGGTTATATTTATGATGAAGATGGAGTAAACACTCCCGAGAAAATAGCTTACATGCTCGAACTTCGTAATTCGGGTGAGGATATTGTGGCTCCTTACGCAGAAGAGTTTCCGCGTGCTAAATTTTTCCCCGGCAAAAAACCATGGGAATGTAAGGTTGATATCGCGTTGCCATGTGCTATTCAGAACGAGCTGAACCTTGAAGATGCCAAGCTGTTGAAGAGCAACGGTGTAATACTTGTTGCAGAGGTTTCTAATATGGGATGTACATCAGAAGCTGTGGATTTCTTTATCGAAAATGAGATGCTTTTTGCCCCGGGCAAAGCTGTTAATGCAGGAGGTGTTGCCTGTTCAGGATTAGAGATGACACAAAATGCAATGCATCTGTCCTGGGATAACGAAGAAGTGGACAGATGGCTGCATCAGATTATGAGTAATATTCACGAGCAGTGTGCTGCCTACGGTAAGGAAGGCGATTATATCAACTACGTGAAGGGAGCAAATATTGCCGGATTTATGAAAGTTGCCGATGCAATGATGGCTCAGGGAGTTGTGTAAAACCTGACTCTGTCAATATACATTTCAACAGGAAGTGTTTCCGGGTCAACTTTACCTACCCAGCTTCCTCCAAGCTGCATGTCAAGAAGCAGGTAGAAATCCTGATCATTGAAAGGGAACTGTCCCTCTTCATCGGTTTCAATTCTTGAGTACTTGAATGTAAGATTGTCATTTATGTAAAACAGAAGACTATCGCTCAGTTTTTCTACAGCATAAGTGTTATAATCCTCCGGATTTATAGGGGCAGTTGCTCCATTCGGAGGATTTTTTATGTTTAAATTATAGGTGTAGTTAGTGTGAACAGTCTGATATGCAATAGTGTCGTAATTAAGTCGCTCCATTATATCAATTTCACCTCCAAGAGGCCATTGTGCATTTTCGGGCAACATCCAGAATGCAGGCCATGCACCCGTTGCACCGTTCAATTTTGCCCTTATTTCCAACCGTCCTTCGCCAAAAACTTTCTTATCTTTAGTAAATATACCGCCTGTAATAAATGGTGCTGTATCATTTGGCAGCACATTATTAACTATGCCTCTTAATATCAGATTGCCATCAGCTACTTCATAAAGAGAATCATAATCACTCATATAATTATTCCAGTCGCTTTTACCCCTGGGTATTTTAGACCATACTGAATAATCAATATCTGTACCATCAAACTCCTCCTCCCATACAAGCTCCCAATCAGGTTTAACCTCTTTTTCACTTTTATTGTCACAAGAAACCATGCATGACAGCATAGCTAAAACTACTAAAGCAATTAGTGTATATCTCATCTTCATAATTATTATGTTTTGCAACAAAGATAG
>JAQUIZ010000169.1 GCA_028683355.1 Fermentimonas sp. | reverse complement strand
TGTGTAAATAAAGATGGTCTGGTAGCCAAACACAGGAAAATACATCCATTTATAAGCAGGTTCCTCAGTCCCGGTAATAGTTATACAGTATTCGACATAAATGGCTGGAAATGCGGGATCCTTATCTGTTATGATAATAATATTATTGAAAACGTAAGGGCAACAAAATTACTTGGTGCAGATATTATTTTTATGCCTCATGTAACAATGTGTACCCCATCTGACAGGCCCGGTGCAGGTTTTGTTGATCCTAATTTATGGAAAAACAGAGTGGATGACCCTACCTCTTTGAGATTGGAATTTGAGGGAATGAAAGGCAGAGCATGGCTGATGAAATGGCTCCCGGCAAGAGCTTATGATAACAGTATCTATGCAGTATTTTCAAATCCGGTGGGAATGGATGATGATCAGTTAAAAAACGGATATTCTATGATTATTGACCCGTTTGGAGATATTATTGCAGAGTGTCGCTCATTTGATGATTGTATATCAACTGCTGCAATTATTCCCGATAAGCTTGTGAAAGCAGGTGGTTACAGATATCTTAACGCCAGACGCCCGGAATTATATAAAAACATATTAGGAGAAGAACATCTTTCAAATCAACAGGTTGCATGGTTAGATAATAAATCGGATTAAATCATTTTTATAAACTTCAGAACTATTTTTTTGTCGGACTGTTATATACACAGCTTATAATCACAGCTATTTATTTTATAACTTCGATACAAACAAACAGTTAAATGATTCAAGACGATTTACCTGCTATTTTTCGTGATTTTAACCCACTGGAAGACAGGATGCTGCGTGTTATAGATGATGAGGGAAATGTTATCAATAAAGAGTTATTTCCTGAATTAGATGATGATTCTATAATTGACGCTTATAAACAAATGTATTATGAGAGGACAGCTGATGAAATGGCTATATCCTATCAGCGTCAGGGAAGGATGTATACCTTTACTCCAAACTTAGGACAGGAGGCCATTCATATTGCTGCGGGTATGAATATTCGTAAAGAAGATTGGCTGGTTCCTGCTTTTCGTGAAATGGGTACTCTATTGTCAAAAGGAGTTACTATGAAAGAAATGTTCCTTTTCTATCTGGGAAATGAACATGGAGGCAGTTTTAAAAATGTAAGTAAGACATTACCGATCGCAATTTCTATAGGAACTCAACTACATCATGCTACGGGCATTGGATACTCCATAAAATATCAAAAAAAGAATGAGGCTGTTTTCACTTTTATTGGTGATGGCGGCACTTCCGAAGGTGATTTTAGTGAAGCGCTTAATTTCGCAGGTGTATGGCAAGTGCCGATTATTTTTACAATTCAAAATAATCAGTACGCGATATCTGTACCGGTGAAATCTCAGACAAAATCTGTTAATCTTGCTGTTAAGTCGGTTGCATTTGGAATTCCGGGTATTAAAGTTGACGGAAACGATTTTTTTGCAATGTATCTTGCTTATAAAACAGCATCCGAATATGCTCTGTCAGGAAAGGGCCCTATGTTAATTGAAGCATATACATATCGTTTGGGTGCTCATACAACCTCAGATGATCCATCAAAATATCGTAAGAAAGAAGAAGAAGAAGAATGGGCACTTGTTGATCCTTTGCTTCGACTTGAGAGATATATGAAGAAAATGGATATCTGGAATATTGATAAAGAAAAATTAAGAGATGAATACAAGCAGGAGATAGATGCACAATTTGTGAGTGCAGAAAAGGAAAAGGCTTACAAGATAGATGATATTTTTGACTACATGTATACTGACATGCCCGAGGATTTTAAGAGACAGAAGGGTGCTTACGAACAATTTTTAAGCTGGAAGGAGAACAGGAAATGAGTGTGATGACAATTGTTAAAGCAATAAATAATGCACTGGATATAAAGCTGAACGAAGATAGAAGTGTAGTTATTTACGGTGAAGATGTCGGAGTTGAGGGTGGGGTGTTTCGTGTAACAGAAGGTCTCCAAAAAAAATATGGTGTGGAGCGAGTGTTTGATTCGCCGCTTGCTGAGTCTGGTATAGTTGGTACTGCACTTGGTATGGCTGTTTCGGGACTCAGGCCGATAGTTGAACTACAGTTTGATGGTTTTACTTACCCTGCATTTAATCAGATAGCTTCTAATGTTTCCAGAATGCAAAATCGTTCACGTGGTAAGTATACCGTCCCGATGGTGATACGTTTTCCTTATGGCGGTGGTGTTAATGCACTTGAACATCATTCTGACAGTCCTGAAGCTTTATTTGCACATTTACCCGGATTGAAGGTGGTAATACCTTCTACTCCACACGATGCAAAAGGATTAATGATATCAGCTATTGAGAGTGAAGATCCTGTTATTTTTATGGAACCTAAGCGAATTTATCGAGCCATAAAGCAGGAGGTTACAGATGATAAGTTTAGTATTCCACTTGGAAAAGCAAAAGTAATACAGGAAGGGACGGATGTAACATTAGTTGCTTTTGGTGCTATGATACGTGAAAGCCAGAAGGCAATCGAAATGGCAAAAGAAGCAGGAATTTCGGTTGAATTGATTGACCTGCGTTCAATTTACCCTATTGACAGGCAGACTATTGGTGAGTCGGTGAGGAAAACAGGACGAATGATTATAGTTGCAGAAGCGCACGAGTCATTTAGTGTAGGTTCTGAACTTATTGCAATTGCAAATGAAGAAGCGTTTCTACATTTGGAGGCTCCACCAAGAAGGGTCATGGGATACGACACAGTAGTTCCTTTGGCTCAGGGAGAGAAATACTATATAATATCTCCCGAGAGGATTTTTTATGAAATAGAGAAAACTGTTAATTTCTGATACTTACATCTAACTAATCGCTAATTGCTTGTTAGTGTTTAAAATAAAAAATAAAATATGAAGTTTACATTTAACTTTCCGGATCTGGGTGAAGGACTCGAAGAGGGTACCATAATGGAATGGTATGTTAAGCCCGGGCAGCAGGTAAAAATGGGTGACTCGCTCGTGCAGATGGAAACAGACAAGGTCGTTGCAGACATTCCCTCACCAAAAAATGGAGTAATTGCTAAATTAATTGGCGAAGTTGGTGATGTCATTAAAGTTGGCAGCCCTTTAGTAATAATTCAGATTGAAGGAGAAGAATCAGAACAAGCAACAACTGACACAAAAATAACAACCGAACTGGTAGTAGAGCCGGATGATGATGCCGGGTCTGTAGTTGGCACTATTGAAGTGGCAGGGAAAGATGATATTATGGCTCCAAGTGATGAAGGCGAAACAGAAGATGAGGGAAAAACAGCCATGTCACGTAAAGCATTGGCAACACCGGTTGCGAGGGCTATGGCCAAACAAATGGGTATTGATATAAATGATATCTCGGGTAGCGGACCTTCAGGTAGAGTGAAAAAAGAGGACATCCTTAACTATAATACTAAAACCGGTGATTCAGATATTCAACGTGATGCTGAAATCAGCAGAACCTCCTTTATTCCTAAAGAATCATACAAGCAAGGTCCTGAAGATGTAACATACAAACCTCTGACGCAGATACGTAAGACTATCGCAAAAAATATGCTTCAATCAAAGCATAATGCAGCTCATATGTCTGTTTTCGAAGAAGTTGAGATATCGGGTTTGATGGATGTGAGATCTCGTTATAAACAAAAGTTTGAAGATAAGGGGGTTAAACTGACTTATCTACCTTTTATAGTTAAAGCAGTAGCACAGGCATTAAAACATCATCCACAGTTAAATTCACAGATTGATACTGAAAATAACAGAATGATTTATCGAAACCGATATCATATAGGTATAGCTGTAGATGCTCCTGACGGATTAGTGGTGCCGGTTATACGTGATGCCGATAGGTTATCAATATTTCAAATTGCAGGGCAGATTGGAGAACTTGCAACTAAAGCAAGAACCAGAAAGCTGACTCTTGAAGATTTGAAGGATGGATGTTTCAGTATCACAAGTTTTGGCTCATTCGGCGGTATATATGCTACTCCGGTACTTAACTATCCACAGGCAGGTATTCTTGGAATAGGGCGGATTCTTAAAACTCCTGTAGTAAAAGATGATGAAATCATAATTGGAAATATTATGCCACTTTCACTTACCGTGGATCACAGAATTGTTGACGGGGGTGAGACTACCAGATTCATATATAAAGTGATGGAATACTTAACAGACCCGATTTCTTTTTTAATGGAGGAGTAGTTTATAACCCTTATTGACACAGTCGGTTGGCTACATTAAATAATGAGCTGTTTAATATCCCTGGCTTCAGAAATTGTTGTACTTCGATCTCAGAAATTGTTGTACTTCGCAAATTTAATGTATTGCTCCCAATCGTAATCAGTAACATCATGTATACCAGTTCTAAGGTGATAACTTACTTCACCAATAATGGGGGAGTCAGGTTTCGGCATAATTGTGGATGAAAGTCCGGGTATACTATATAAATTATATACAACAGAAGCCTCTTTTGCTGATAAAAATTCTCCTATCGGGTCTGCCCATAAATCCTCTGTAGCACTCGTTACATAAACCGGTCTAGGTGCTGTCAATGAGATCAGCATATGCTGATCTACCGGCATTATGTATTCTTTATTTGAGTACTTTTTGAAATTGCCGCAAAACCAGTGGGGGAACGCAGTATTAATCACTTCAACTGTTTCACCAAAGTTTCGCCTTGAAAGTGCGGCACCCATTGCCCCTGAATTGTTTGATATGCAGCCTGCAAATCTTTTGTCAGTTGCGGCAGCCCAAAGTGAAGCCTTTCCTAATCTTGAGTGTCCGAAAACGATTACTTTCTCATGATCGATATCTTCATCAGTTTCTATGTAATCCATCACACGGGATAATCCCCAACTCCAGGCAGCAATAGTACCCCATTCATCCTGTTCCGGCTTCTCCTGATCTCTTGTGTAGAATAGTTGAT
>JAQUIZ010000168.1 GCA_028683355.1 Fermentimonas sp. | reverse complement strand
TCTCCAAAGACTTATGCGGCAACAATGCAGCCATACCAAGTCTTGTATAGGATGGCAGCACACTGAGCATAGCTTCCAGCTTGGCTGAGCATTTGGCATCATCCTGCAATTTTGCCCATAGAGAACGTCCAGTCTCATAACGCATGGCATCGGAAATAATAACAACCACTCTATCCTTGCAGCTGCGGATATATCGGGAATAGAAATTTCTCTGTAAAGGCAGCACGGTCATTGCTTCCTCGTCTATAAAACCGGTGTTCCACTTTGAAATCACTTTGGATAGATATTCATTGGTATATATGTTCTCCACCAGATCACGTAGATGTTCAAAAGCAACATTGTCCGTCAGTTGGTCAAACCAGTAATAGAAATACCGGTAACGGGTATCAATTAGGCAATCAGAAGAGCGATACTGATCTACAATTCCCTTAAAATCAGCCGGGCAGTTGTAGTTGGCAGCTTGAATAAGATAAAAGGCATTTTCCAGCAGCTGATACTGCTCCTGATAATCTTTGCCAAAGTGCATTTTGTTTCGCTTCTGACACACTTCAGGGATGGTCATACCGTCTAACTTCGCACCGGTATCCTCTGCCAGCAAACGTTCCCTGACCCAATCAATAATAAAGCGGTCGATTACTGCAAAGGTGTCGCAGTTCAACAAAGCTTCCGGTGCATAATTTTCCAGTGCGGCAGAGACATTGAGTCTCAGCGCTGCATAAGCAGACAGTTCATTAAATCGCTCGCGGTAAAGCACGTTATTCATCAGGTTATCTAGGAATGCAATTATACTGCCGGACTTATAGGATACAAAGTTTTTCCATGCTTCCGGCACTTCCCCGCGTATAGACCGCTCTGTATAGGTTATAAACAGAGCAACCACCAACTTTTCAAGTGTGGGCTTCACATCGTTATAACCGAATTGGTGCTCACAAAGCCGCCAAAAAGCAGGGAGTAGATCGTATTTATCAAATTCAGCCAAGATTTTGTTATCTTCCAGCTCACCATCGGTTAGGATAACACGAACAACTTCCTCAAATGAAGCTGTCCTCGTTTTACATAGTGCGCTCATCAGGGCAATTTCAATGGTATCTCTGGTGAAGTTTTCAATCTCCAGATCGTAGAAACGTTGGGTTCTATCCTTTGCCCGGAAGAACTTGATATATTTTTGAATGACCGGTTTGTACTTCGCATCAATTCCAAGGTCAACTGTAAGCAGGGATGCACGATCCGCAAAGAACCGTTTGGAATAAAGCAGCGTATCCTCCAGATGATTGTCCCGCACCGGAGGTTTCGGAAAAGGGGCATAGATCAGATAGTTGGTCGTCCGGTCCTGGCGTTCCAGAATATATTTAGTATAGAACTGGTTATCTGGCTCTAGATGATAAACCTTGGCGTTAGTTAGCTCCAAGGTATCAATATCTTCAGCAAACTCAGCCTTGTCATCGTACCAGAATACCAGCTTACGGGTATCTCCGGTGAATTCTGCATTTAGCTTGTCGGTTATTTGTTTTAAGTTTAGTTCAGCCATTGTTTCACCTTCAATTCGTATCTAAACTGTCGTATATCTTATGTAATAGTAGATTGGCTTGGTTTTTCAGAGTAACATTATATGTTGAAACTTCCTCAATAGTATCAACATCGATGGTTCTACCTCCTCCTATATCTTCGCCAGAACATTTAGCTTTTTGCCGTCGGTGCCGGTTTGCACTTTTTCGTAGTTGACCTTTACACCATCGTCCAGATCAATGGCAATTCGGGCGAGTGCGAGGTGGGCGATCTTCCCATCATATTCTTTGGCTTCTTTCAACTGCTTTGTTAGCTTTTCTTTACGTTTTTCGGCTGCATTCATTTCACGAGCATTGGCACTGTTCTCAATGGTTTCCTGCATCCTCGATATCTCACTTTCATAAACACGCTGCATCCGGTGAAGGTAGTCTATACGCAGGTTGCCGATGGTATCTTCATTATAACGGTGCATATATATCAGTGCCTTGAAGCCGTCAGCTTTGCCACTGTCAAAGAGCCAGTAAATTGGGCGTTTCTGATAGATTTTGCAGTGATCCTTGAAGAAATCTTTCAAGAAGAAATTACGGATAATTTCTCTGGAGGAATTGCCCTTATTGCCAAGTGCCTTAGCTATGAAATCGAGGTTTTCTTCTAAGGTTTCTGTGCCAAAAGTCTTTTTTAAGAAAGTGCAGAATAAGTCTACAATATCATCATCAAAGTACTCCTCATCGGTGATAGGAAGTATATTATCATTGTCCGGAAGAAAGGTGCTGTATTTGCTATTGTCCCATTCTCCCCCTGCGTAAGCAAAACCGTCTGCATCAAGTGAAAAACGTCCAAACATACATCCAACCGCATAGGAAACAAAACTGCGAATATCCCGTCCTAAATCCGCTTTGCGTATGGTAATATCCTTATCCTCAACCTCTGGCGTCAGTTCATCCTGCAAACCATAGATGTCAATGAAAATTTGGTTAAGTTCTTTTTCGTGGGATTTTAGTTGAGCAAATTGGCAATCAGTAACATATTTCCATGTTTCATAGGCATCGATCAATAAGCAGTTGTCAGTACGGTAGGTCAGGAAAGGGTGCCGCATAAAATCCCAGCTGACCTCAAAATTATCCCAATCGTTACGAGAAATAGTTACATTTTCATCAACCAATTCTCTAATGCATAAAATATTCTCTTCGCTGATTTTAACTGGTATTGTCGCCACAGAACCAGCACCATAATTAAGTGTTGGATTAATTATCCTTAATATTTTATCCACTACTTTAGTGTTAAGAAGTCCAAGAATGTATTCTTCATCCTGCGAAGGAAACATGGATGAGCCAGCTGAATCAAATAATGCTCCATATTCAGAACGTCTGAAACTAGATGTGCCGGCTGTGAGAGCGCTCCATGTAATTGAATTTTTAAAATACTTATCTTCACTTCTAATTTCTTTAGTATAACTACCTCCGTTATACCTTTTTATAATGGCGGTTTTCATTTCGCTCCCATCGTTGAACCAATTTATTAAATATGTTTTATTTCCATACCACCGTCTAAAGTCACCACCTTTATTTAATGGGAACCATTTGCGCTTTGAAGTTCGTGCATCTTCTCTAGACATAAACCCTATACCTACATTTGTCAAAGCTACTTCATGCCACATTCTTAAAAAGCGGTTATTGTCAGTAGTTGCAAGTCCTTTTTTAGGTGAAGCTAATTGCCCAAGCAATTGCCCACTTATAAAAGCATCTAAAATTTGCTTGCTAACCCAATATGCAAACGGCATACCAGGGATTTGGGAGAAATTTTCTTGTTTAGCAGTATAGATGTCCTGTTTGGCAAGAAAGACAGATTCTTTTTCCTGCTGGCTACCGTAGTCCACCAGACGGGTATAGCTACCCTGGTAGTCATTCAAATGACTGCTTCGAAGCACGAAGCTGGTGGTTTGCACTACTTCACCACCGATTTCCTCAAAGGCTCTTGCACCAAGGTGAGCCATGTTAATTGTATCTTTCAGCAAAATTTTCTCGCGCAGTTTCTCAAAGCTGGACAAGAACATCCAGGCATGCTGTGTAATCATCGCTTGATAGCAGTTCTTCTTTGTCATCTGACCGCAGCGTTCAATAAATACCGCAAACAAATCGCTTTTGCTGTCAGGATAGTTCTTTTCCACAAAATCAGATAACTTTACTCCCATACCTCTGCTACCCATATATGGGGGATTTGTCACAACAACATCATATTTCTGTGCCATCACTGCACCAATCTCTACCAATAAACGCAGTTGGTTTTTGGTATCATCAATACCGACTGAATCCAGCGTCATCTGACCGCTCATACCCACGTTTTTAACCAACTGATAGAGCAACTGCCAGTTATAGTTCTCCACATTGAGAATAGAGCCGTATTCCTTGGCGTTGGTGAAGGTATCCAGCAAGCCCTGCATCTGAAGCTTAGCTGTATTTCGCTCCATCTCACCCATGCCTGCACCGAAGTATTTCAAATGACCATGATTTATGCCGTTGCTCTCCTGAATAGCGTAGACATGGCAGGTGGTTTCGCCATTCAGAATTCGTCGATTATACTGCCGTGCCTTCATCATTACTGCAAAATAAGCCAACTGATAGGCACGGTTATCAATGTCCAGGCCATAAATGTTATTTTCCACAATGCTCTTGGCTGCATCCCGCTGGCTGTACCCGCTACTCTCATATATCTGCATTAGTACATCAAAAGCGTACACCAAAATATGGCCGCTACCCATACAGGGGTCTATGACCTTAATGTCTTCCGGCTTAATGGTCTTATATTCCTCACGTATTTTTGCAAGTTGAGCCTCAACCTCTAGTTCCTGTTCGGCTTCCTCCAGATAGTATTTCCAACCAAAGTAAGTGCCGTTTAGATACTCATCTGATAATCCCGAAGATGCCCGCTCGCGCTCTAACCACAGGCGACCAAGGCTGTTTTCCACCATATAGCGTACGATCCAGTGCGGCGTAAACAATTGAGTAGCCGCCGGGATACGTTCCTTCGTAATCTTCACATTCTTTTTCAGCAGAGCAAAAGTCTCATCCTTCAGCTCGGTATTGTAATACTGATACAACCAGCCGATGATCTCGACCTGACCTTCTTTTTCCACGTTGAAATCATCCTCCGGAATATCATGCACCAGATGATAAACCAAGCCATCTTTGTCCGTAAAGGACACGTTCATTAGCAGTTCGGTGTAGTCATTGGTTTTCTCAAACAATTCCGGCAGAATCGCATTCAATGCGTTGCACTGTTTGATAAAAAGCATTCGGAACAGCTCATCCAGCTGATTATCATTTTTCAGCTGCATGATGCGGTCCTTTTCATAAGGAGTATAGTTCAAATCAGTGTCAAAAGGAGAAGTTACCAAATCTGGTTCATTTTTCGTGCTGCTCTCAGACGAAAGTACCCGCACACGGGATGGAAGGT
>JAQUIZ010000167.1 GCA_028683355.1 Fermentimonas sp. | reverse complement strand
TCTCTTTCTGGGAGAGACTTTCTTCGTTGTCCAGATCACAACTCAGCAAGAATAGGCTGAGTAACATGATTATGGCAAAGGAGGCTTTCATCATGTCTTTTCTAGTACGGCGAGGGTCTCGATATGGCTCGACCGTATGTTTTTAATTACAACAACCGCACATTTTCAACCTTTCGGTTCGGTAGATACAGTCCACAGTTTTTGCCTGTTCGGTAGATGCAGTCGACCTATAATGCCCGTTTGGTAGATACTGTCAACAGGAAATTGGAATTTGACTGTTATTCATTATTTGGAAGCATCTCTTTTACTTCATTAATTAATTGCTTTAACTGTGCGCAGGCATTTGTACTATCTGTTCCGGCTACTACAAAAATTGAATTTACTTTATCTTTGTATCCAAGTGGGTTAATGTTAAGATGATCTATCATGCTGACTGCCTTTTTTTCGTTTAAGCAGTATTCTTCATTTACTGCAAACAACACCTGGTTCAGCGCTGAAATCGCCCGTACAATATGAGCAGTAACATAATAAACGTCGTTTTTCTCAGCACTACTTTCTGCAAACATTAAAGAAAACTCTGCCTCAAACGCAAAGAAACCAATAATAGCTCTTTTCAATTCTGGCGGGTATTGTTCCGCAACCCTCTTCAAGGCTGAAATATTACCCTGTTTATCCCACAACATCTTACATACTGCCAATTCTCCCATATACATCACATTCATATAGGCATGGGGATGTCCCGTTTGATAATGTGCGGAAACATTCCCTTCCTGACATTCGGAAATCACATTTTTTACTCTTTCAGCATCACGCAGAATTAAATCAACATGGTATCCATCAATGACGAGCCAACCGCCACCATTAACCCATTTACCCCATTCACCTGGAGGAACAACCAAATTATCCCTATGTTCATCATCCACAAGTTTCGCTGCCTTGTTCAAGGACATAAGGTCAAGAGTATCTTTATCGTAATATATACCGATATCAATATCCGATTCTGAGGAATGCGTGCCCCTTGCACGCGAGCCGCCAAGCACAACAGCTTGGATGCCTGAAATTCCTGACAATGCTGATACAACTTTATCTAATATTGTTTTAATTTTATTCATGCATAGTTCACCATACTTTCGTTAATATCAATAATTAGCAGTTCAAAACTACTCGTCAAATCCAAATTTGCTAGCTACTTGTAATCACTTGGAACAGGAATATTAAATCTCTCACACAATAGTTTTACATCATGTATATCATTTTCATCATGTTCATAACCCAAATGAAATAATACTTGATTTTCAGCATCAATACACCTTACCATTGTATCGCCTATTTTCCCAATCCCCTTAAACACTTCTGGAGGATATGCTTCTCCTTCAAAAACAATGTATCCTTGTTCGTTGAAATTAAATATATGAAGATCGATCATCCTGCCTTTAGAATCCTTCCAAACCGTGTGAGATGTAGTGGTATATGCTTCTGTAACTTCAGCAAAGCCTTTTTCTTTTAGTATTTCAATAAACTTTTTACTATTACTTTCTTCCACAAATAAATCAATATCGTTGTGTACTCTTGTTTCTTCTTCTAATAACGCATCTACTCCCCAACCGCCATCTATCCAAATGTTAATCCCATTTTCTTCAGCATATGTTATTATCTCAATGGCATCTGTTTTATTTACCATGTGATACCTCCGTTTAAATTCAAATTTATTCACCTTTTACTTTTTCGTTACTTTAACCAACAACATCATCGGTCTTCTCATTTCATCCTTCATCCCCGGAAGATCCATCATATTTTGATCCGGCATTGCTTCTTCAATCACTTCAATGGAAAAGCCACACTGCAATAATCCATTAATGATTTGGGTAAGTGTGTGATGTTGTTTTGTTACATCCTTACCTAAAAAATGCGTTTGGCGTAATCCTGGATAGAAATAGTTATCAATAGGCCAATATAAAGCTTTTCCCTCAGCATTATAAATCCAATCCTGATTAACACTACCTGTAAAAACAGGATGTTCGATATTAAATAGAAAGATTCCGTTTTTCTTTAATGTTCGATAAATATTTTTGTAAATTTCATTTAAGCCCTCAATATAGTGCAGCACCAAATTTGAAACAACAAAATCAAAAGTATCTTCAGGATAATCATAATCATCTAATCCGCATACTTGATAACGAATTCTCTCATCCGAATTCTTTTCCTTTGCTGTTATAATCATTTTTTCACTTAAATCTATACCCAATACACTATCTGCTCCGCATTCAATTGCGTATTTACAATGCCAACCATAGCCACACCCTAGATCCAGAACTTTTTTACCCTTCAAATCCGGGAATAGTGGTTTTAGCTGATGCCATTCACCCGCTCCCTCTAATCCTTTTTGACTGCGATACATCTTTGAATATTCCTTAAAAAATTCTTCATTATCATAAACGTTATTCATGTTCACTACCTCATTTATATTTATTATGTTTCTCCATACCTTTTACCTACATATTTTTAGGACACGTATCCAGTATCATGCACGATAGGTATGGAATCCTTCCTCCAACAGCGCATCCCTTTAGGCTTTTCCCACCCACTATCAGTAAAAACTTGCCCTTTCTTCATATTACAAGCGCGCTATATGTGATTTTCATATTTGTCTATCAAGTCTTGATAAACTGTTTGTTTCATCACCGTTATTTTCACTTTTTTCATATTTATTTCTCCCAATCTCGCTCACTCACTATATCTTATTAACCAAATAAACAAATCTCCCTGTATTGGTACCATCCACTTTGCAATATTCTTGCCACTTAATTGGATAGTTGTTCTTAAGAACAATAGGCTCCTCGCAATTTTTCCTTGTACCCTCACCAGTGTTCTCACTCCAATCAAGGGTGCCTTGTTTTGTTATTCCGTCTTCCAAAGAGAAATCTTTATAGACACAATCCGGCTTGGATGGTTTCTTTATATAAGTTAAATCATTGGTGAGGAATATTGTATATCCATCAAAAAACTCAAGTGCGGTATCTTTTATTGATTCGATCCGCTGAAGGTCTTTCAAATAAAGATAACAGTTAATATCTTTTGCACCATGATTCTTTAAAATGAAAGTCTCAGAGCCTATTTTCTTATTGCAACCCTTAGTCTTATATTTCAGTTCAATTGGAATCCATTGATTATCTATAATAACAAGAATGTCTATGTGCATGGATGGGTTAAAATATGGGCAGTATTCCAAACGCACCAATGCATCCGGGTACTGTTCTTTTATTATCCATGCAAGTTCCAGCTGAAAATCTGCCTCTGAAACAAATATTTTTCGCTTTGACTTTAATTTTTCCATAACCAGGTTAATATCAAAAAGATAACTTTCACAATCTTTTTCTTCGTGCCATACAAATTCTCTGTTGTATTTTTCGGATATTAGTTCACACAGTTTTCCTAAATACTCCAGATTACACTGATATATAACCTCAGGTGAAGGACTCATCATGATTTCTGTCGGATTAACTCTGCATTTCTCAAAATCACGAATCTCCGCTATTAATTCATCTCTCACACTAAGGAGTTCTGGATATGATTTATCATTATGTTCTTGAATAAATCCTTCAGGACTAATCATCATACGCCTGTTCGCTCCTTTCATCTACTGTGATTTTTTCACCGTCCGGCAAAGTAAATGCCAATTCAAAATTCACACCAAGTGCATCAGCAATGGCACTTAGTTCCGCATATGTCAGCGTATTACGCTTTAACTTTTTATTAAAATTCTGAGGTGACTGGCCGATTCTTCTTGCAACCTCGGCAAGGCTGATATTCTGCTTTTTACAAAGTTCTCTTACAATATCCGAAGTAGTCATAGCACACCTCCATTTTAGTACAGTATAAACCATTTGGTTGATTGTAGCAAGTATCCGCAGATATAATTCATAAAAATGTCACAGACAAAAAAGCACACCCTCAAGTACTTATTGCTCAAAGGGTGTGCTACACTTTGTTTTATTTAGATTTCTATTTCAATTCCCGACTTAAACCTCACAACCACGTTGTTTTCAAATATAGTTGCTTTCTCAACTAAGAGCCTTACCAACTCTTCATCGTAATCAAGACTCTTGTCAGCGTTGTTTTCTATAAATTCCATCATCTCTATTATTCGGTCTTGCTCGCCTTGGCTTTCAGCCTCCTCCGTAAGGATGGCTTGCTTTCTGTCGCTAAGTGCCTGTATTTCATCAGCAAGGTTTTCATAGTCTTTGCCAAAATTAGCATAGCTGATGAGTTCCATTTGTTTTTCTTCCATTTCCTTATCAATGTTGGCGATGGTCTGTTCATTGCTCTCGCAAACCACCGTTTCTATGTTCTCGCGTAAAATCGCAATCATCGATTCACCACCGCTAAGAACCTGGTTAAATGCCTCTGCTACTGCAGAATGAAGGTCTTCCTCTGAAATAGTCCTTGATGTGCAACCCTTCGGCCCCTCTTCCAATCGAGTGACACATCTCCAAACCGTAGACTTCTTGCCACGGTTGTTCCAATAAGTCCGTCTGTAAATGTCTCCACAATCACTGCAAAAGGTGATGGAGGAGAGTGCATACTTACTACTATATATCCTTCTCCTTCCTTCTTTACCTTTGAATAAAAGGCTCCTGCGTTTCATTTCTTCCTGCACCTGCAGATATAGTTCTCTTGGGATGATAGCCTCGTGATTATTCTCAACATAATACTGTGGAACGATTCCTTCATTCTTGACACGCTTTTTTGTTAGGAAGTCCACCGTGTAGGTTTTCTGTAACAGAGCATCGCCGATATATTTTTCGTTCTGCAGTATCTTTTGGACAGTTTCCGGCCTCCATTGCCGCGGATGCCGATTTTCTTGGAATATAAAGTGATGGTCCAGTAAGGCTCCCCGTTGTCGTCGATCTCAAAGGTATCTCCCGCCATGGCTACGCCGGTGATGCCGGCAAGATACATATGTC
>JAQUIZ010000166.1 GCA_028683355.1 Fermentimonas sp. | reverse complement strand
GAATCTCACAATCTTTAAGAAGTATGTTTTGGCAGCTTATAAAATGGGCTACATGGATGAAAATCCATTTGCTAACTTCAAGTTGAAGCGAGGCACTCCAAGCTTCACTTATCTTACGGAGGATGAGCTGAAGATACTTGTAGATGCATATAAGGCAGGTGTACTTGAGGATAAATATCATCGCACTCTGGAGTTTTTCTTGTTCATGTGCTTTTCATCACTGCACGTTACTGATTCTCGTAATATTACACTTGAACAATTCTCCGATGATTCATTTGTATATTATCGCATAAAAAACAGAAATTCAAAACCAGAACCGATTGTGATTCCGCTTTCAGAACCACTCAAAATGATTGTGCATAATGTCGTTGGCACCAGGAAAAAAGGCAAAATATTTCAAGGCCTACCTGCGGATCAAACGATGAATAGATTTCTGAAAGAAATAACTAAAGATCTTGAAATAAATAAACATATAACTCATAAGTCCGGAAGGCACACTTATGCAACATATTTTCTTTCAAAAACAAAAGATATCACAGCTTTACAAGAAATTTTAGGGCATAGTTCACTGAGTGAAACAATGATCTATGCCCATGTTTTGGATGAAAGTAAACAGGAGGGGGTTAAGTGTTTTGATAGATTGATGTAGATTAGCTTTCTACCTATTTATTCAATTTACAGGCTATATTGTTATATTGAATACCCTGTAACCGTTAAACCTTTGGGGGCGTATCCAACAATTTTTTCTGCACTATAAAAAACAATACTACCATCTTCATTAATCTTAATTTCATCAGCATAAACATTGACGCTGCCTGTTTTCTCGAATTTCTGCCCTTCTATAGGAAATTGGTTGTGAATTTCAAATCTCATAAAAAATGTTCTTTAGTTGTTAATCAAAAAGTATGCGAATGTACAACAATTTATGCAAAATTGGAGTAAACAACTAACATTAAAGTAAACCCTTGGTTAGGGTGGCATCTGCTAAAAAGGTTCAAATCGTCACCTTAATTAATTTAAATATACCCCACCTTATCCGAAAACCTGCCTTTAACCCATTTCGTTACAGTTTCCCACTCGCTAACCTTGAACCTTACGCCCCTACCATAAACAAACCCATCCTTGTCGGGAGTTGAAAACCCCGATTGAAAATGAGTAACCTTTATTATTGTAGCTTGGTGCCAGCTAAAACCAGCATCCCCTGTGACGAATATTTTTGAACTGAGCCCCCCACCTATGTGCATTGGTATGTAAGCTTCAACGCCACTTATTCTCGCCCCCCTCCGTGCTATATACTGCAAACTATCTTCATGTAGTGATTGGACTTTGAAGCCCAGCTTTCCCATCTCTGTTCTGTCTGGTAAATCATATCCCAATACCCCGTTAGGGTAACCTCCACCCGAATCTGTGCCGAAATAACCCCCCAGAATAGTAGTAACCATGCCTGATGGCTGCCATCCACCAGACCCGTACTCGCCCTCTGCGACGGTTTGCCAATCAGGGGTATCATTGTAAATAGCATTATGAGAATAAAATAACTTTCTAGTGTTTGCCCCGTCACCATTTGCTGCCCATATCCATCCGTTGTTAGGGGAAATAGTAAGAGCGTGTATATGACGTTGTGTTGGGGAGTCAGCTATAAATGGTATTTCATATATCTTCACCCAAGTAACTCCTAAATCGTTGCTTCTCCATATTCCATTTTCTTCCCCAACACCAGGATTCACATTATTGAGCCCGTAAGAACCCACCACTATACTTTCTGTGTTTGCAACAGTGATTGCCCAAACGTTTGATGTTCTGAAATGAGCTGGCAATCCCATTTCATCTAAATCCAGCTTCTTAACCCACGTTTCTCCTTTATCTGTGCTGGTATAGATTCTACCTCCACGATTATTTTCTTGAGATACATCTACAGATGCAATTAGATTATAATTGCCGTTAATTGTCTTTGTTTTATACATCCACACCGCTCTGACAACTTCTGGAATCTTTGTTTTCATATCCAAGAATAGCTCTGATTCATCAGTGTCTAGGTTGTGTTTATAAAACGAACTGCCACTGGCTGACCATGCTGTGTTTTCGTCATCAATAAACGTTGGGTTTCCTACGATGTTAGTAGCCTCTAAAATGAAGTTTTTTGGAACCTTAATTTGAACTGGAAAGTATTCTGGTCTTGCTAAAACAGAATAGGTTTCCTCGTCAAAATTCTTCTCTAATTTAATGTTTGCACCGTTTTTCTTTATAGTTTTCATATTTATTGTCTCCCTATTATTTTAATGTTAACACTACCTGTTGCTTCTTTTACATCTTTCCTAAGCCTAAAAATATACCCTGGTATCATTTCTCTCATAAAATCCCACTCTTCGCTTGTGATTAATCCTGTCTTACCTGACTTTATCACCAAATTAATAGGTATCTCATCTATTGGTTGAGTGCCTTTTAATATTGTTGCATGCCTGAATATACTTAGGACTCTCATATCCACATTTAGGTTATTTTCAATAATAATGCTTAAATGAGGGTATTTGCTAACGTCAATAGGTCTCATTAACAATTTATTAGTGTTGCTGTCAACACTGGAAAAGCTCTCAAGCCTTGATGTGAAATAATCGTCTGTTTTTTGAAATATAACTTTTGGCACACCCACGTCGTTTATCTGCGTTACCATGGGAGATAGCTTGACCCTTAGTGCGATAAATTGTGCCCCCTCGCTCGTAGTCCTTATCCTTATTACATCGTAATTAGATACGTCTGCTTTAAGTATTAATCTGTTATTACCTCCCTTGTCTTTAAAATTATATTCACTCTCTACCACTCCTCCTTGTAAAAACGGAATCCTTTCCCAACCACTCAAATCAGTGTCTGAATATAGTACGCTCCCCTCAATGACCAACTCTCCAGACATTGCAGAATTATGTCCCACTTCGATAACTGCTGTGTTATACCCTACTGAATCCACCTCTATTGGAGTTGCCGTCACTTCACTTATAGCACCTCTATGAACAAGTTCATCTTTAACCGAATCCCTCCCTTGAGATACAAGCTGATTATAGTCAGCAGGGGGCTTAACCCATCTGACAGGAGCCGCTCCCGTATATAGCTCACACATAACGGACAATAATCCTGTATTCGCGCTTTCAACAACAACCCTTATTTTACTAACATTCGAGACATCAGCTTTAAGTGCCTCTCTGTGGTTTACAATTCCAGGGAATGAAAATTCATCTATTGAGTTTCCTTTGTAATACATGGGGATTCTTACCCAACCTTGATATGTACCTCCAGCATCAACCAGTCCCTCAAGCCTAAGCTTTGTAGTTTTCGACGCTGTCAATGCTGTATTATTTCCTATTAGAATGGTTGCTGTGTCATATCCCACTGTATCAACCTCTATTGGTGTGGTGGGATTGGAATTTGCTGCGCCTGAAAACAATTCAGCCCTTTTTACGTCCCTTTTTGAAGCTGAACTTTTTACGGCATTTATTATGTAAGATAAATTCATATAATTGTTGTTTTAAAAGTTGATAATTCTGTTGTAAACACCTTAGTAGCTCCTTCCATTGTCCTCGTTTCAGTTATATGCGTTTCAGAAAAAGTAAAGGTGTCTGTTCTAACTACTTTGTCGTTTAATCCTATATGCTCCACCTTATTGAGTATCCCTTCATTAAAATAAGGCACACTTGTTGTACTATCGAGTTCAGCTTCCATTAATAAGGAATCAATATATTCTTCATTCGATGGCACATAATAGCTCACATCTCTCTTTAAAATTAGCAACCCATTGTTATCCTCCGCCCTACTATGTGACCTAACAAATGCTGTCCCGATTGGGATTTCAGATTGGGCAATAGTAATATCTGCTTTTGTGCCGGTTGTGGTTGCGTAGGGTGATATAGGCTGAAAGTATTTATCGTAAAAAAACAACAATTTAGCCGTAGGCGATTCATATCCTGAAACAACTATATCACCCGAAATGTATCTTTCGAAATTAGTTACTAGATGTGCCGTAGCATCAATTACTCTACCATCTGGTCTTATAAAACCTTTGATATTTGGTATAACAGTCTTTTGTTTCACATCCCCCGCTAATTGAGCTATTTCAGTTTTGGCTCCTTTCAATTCATCCCCCACCTTCTCAAAATTCCTATCAATCACACCTCTTGCATCAGCTCCGGTGCCTGATTGTCCATCCCATGCTTTTATTTTTTCAAGTTCTATTGCCATGATTTATGTTATTTTGTTTGTTGAATATTTATTTTCTGTCTGAATTGTTTGATTCTGTTTTTTTGAATACATGATCTTCGCAAGCTTTCATGTTGTTCGGATTGAAGTTCCAAAACATGTTAGAACAATACCAAATTCTTGTATTGCTTCTCTTGGATTTCACTCCAGAAGAAGTGTTTACAACATTGTACCAGTTTGGAATTGATTTGTGAAGTTTATCACAATTTCCACATGTTGC
The DNA here is from genome assembly GCA_028683355.1 of Fermentimonas sp. GTDB lineage: Bacteria > Bacteroidota > Bacteroidia > Bacteroidales > Dysgonomonadaceae > Proteiniphilum. Next base: position 526 of record JAQUIZ010000166.1, on the reverse strand, counting down.
TATCTTTTGTTTCACCTTCATTTTATCTATTTCAATTTAAAAAACTCACCTTCAATCACTTCTTCCATGCCATTAATATTTATCTTTTTATTGAATTGGAAGGCACGGTAATGCTCACCGTTGATCACGAAAGTGTCTGTAATATCAAGATCCTGTATGGGAGTGAAGAAGCGGAACCGGTATAGTTTTGTTGCATCTATTTCGGCTTCCTTGCTGTATAAATGTTCGTTTAAATATTGTAGTGATAATGGATTTTGCACAGCCGGATAAGATGGTACAATTGTATGAAACCCACCATCCGGATAGATGTCAGAAACATGCCGGGTGTAGGCTTCAGGCATACCGTCAAAAATCAGGTTGGTGACAGATCCGCGAAGTGTATATTGCTTATCACCGCGAAACATCACAATTTGCATAACATCTTTTGTTTCTGTGTCTTCTGATACAAGTGAAGAATCTTTTATTGCATCGTCAACCGATACAAAGTCCTCTTCACCATCAATACTCATGCTTAATATTTTTGAGT
>JAQUIZ010000043.1 GCA_028683355.1 Fermentimonas sp. | reverse complement strand
TTTATTATGAGAATTAATAATATCTTTGCACTCGATTTATGGGAGAGATGGCAGAGTGGTCGATTGCGGCGGTCTTGAAAACCGTTGAAGTGCGAGCTTCCGGGGGTTCGAATCCCTCTCTCTCCGCAATATACATTGAATGTCAATGTTTTGCAAAACTTACACACAGTTTTACGCACACTTTAGCGTTGACTGTGTGTTTTTTTTGGTAAGCACCCGAGCAACTACCTCTTGATTATTCCGGAGCATATGGGTTCTTCGTCAAATTTGGTGCAAAGTAATAATTCCTAAATCGCTTAAAAGAATAAACTTATTATGCGATATACAGGTGTATAAACAGCAAAAAGCTAGTATGATCGAATCATTTTAATTATCTTTAAAGCTCAGAAAATAAAGGTTATAAAGATGATGGTTGCACTGGCGAACCCAAAGATAATAACTTCTCTATAAACAAACATTTCCTCCAAGCTATTTTTGGAATCCCGGGGCGTTGTATTCTATGATCCCGTTACAAATGATAATTTGATTCTTCTATCTGCCCGTCTTAAAGTCAAGACCGGAAAATGTATTTGTTGAAAGTAAAAGGAGTAAAAGTGTCCATTCATCCTATACGCGCAAATTAACAGACCTTTCAGTAACCTACAGGGCTGTGAAAATTATATTAAAGTCAGAAAGTTTAGATGCCGTTACAGTAGTTGCACTCAAACAGTTTTTTCTGAGCAACATCTGCCCTTAACGCGGAAATACTCACGTGTAAATGCGATTAATCACCGTCTCATAGAACTTGTTTCCCTTTCTTTGAGTACCTCTAAAACTACCTTCGTTTTAAAGTCTGCACAATAAGTTTTCCATTTCTTTATGTCAATAAAATTAATATTATTTTCTAATGATACTTGTTGTCGAAGATTCGGGGAGAATTATAGTAAGCCTCAAAAATTAATGAAGAACAATAAACTGAGAAAATAATTCATCTCTTTTCGTAAAAAAGACAAAGCGTTACGGATTTGTGAATCAACAGTATTTTCTGATATTTCAAGTTTGTCTGCAATTTTTTTATATGTCAATCCTTCCATCCTGCTTAACTTGAATATCTTTTTACGCTGTTCCGGTAATTGTTCAATTAAATTATAAATTCTGTTTTCAAGCTCTGAATATTCAACATGAGCATACGTACAGTTACCATCCTCGTTTAAATCTTTCAATTGGCTGTGTAGTTCATCCAAGTATTTTTGCTTGTTAAACCTCTTCCTCATCACATCTATAACCATATTTCTTGCAATGGAAAAAAGGAAGGTTTCAAAATTTTGATTTGTATCAATAGTTTTTCTATTCAACCATAGTTTAAGATAGATCTCCTGCAATATACTCTCTTCATCTTCATCTCTTGGTAAAACATTTTTCAAGAAACCCATCATTTTACCTTTGCTCTGGTGAAAAATTAGTTCAAAAGCCTTTTCATCTCCTCGCTTTAGACTATTAAGTAGTTTATTATCGTATATAAATTTTGTCATAAAACCAGTGTCTGTGAATTGAGTTTGATTACCTTATACAATTAGCAAATTTACTATGTACAAAAAATGGCAATAAGTACAACTTTTCGCAATATTCAATGTACAGGTTTAACATTACATTAACTATCCCTTTTTTATTGGTTTCAATTGTTTTTTATTCTTTTTCAAGGAAAGTTTTCCGGTTGTCCGTACTGTAACCGTTTCCTTCGAACCTGATTATCGTATGGCAGAGTCAATGATAAACCCGGAAAATTACAGCTATGTGAAGACAAAAACAGTTTTTCAAAGATAAGCCATTTTTTTTTAATGATATTTTGAAGAAGTATATTTTGTACAACTATAGAGTTATGGAATCCCGATATTGCAATTATTGAAATAGCAAATTTGTGACAATTCTTAAACTGTCAGTGTTGTTTGTCATTATGTTACTCTCGGATTTTATTTTTTTTCCCTCTATTACTACATTATCAAACGTTACATTCATAATCTTTTTTGTGGGTGTGTTTTCTTTGTGCCAACCCTGTAGCAAGATCTCATTTGCAATTTTGCTTCCACTGTTCGAGTTAACAGAAATATTCTTAAATGTTACATCTTCAATGAGTCCCGGGGTTGATTGATCACCCTTGATAGAGCCAAACCAAAACTCATCTTTGAAGGATAAGCTGATAAGGCGTTCACAACGATTCACTCGAATATTTTCCCATTTAATATTACGAAAATAAGTGCCTTCCAAACTGACAATTGTCATTACTGAACGTTCATCTAACTCCTCGTGGTGGTACTTGTCATCGAACGATGAGATAACATCTATGTTATTGAAATGAATATTTTCATAATATTTTGCCCTTGTTTCAGCCCCCAGGCAAATAGCGTTGTTACAATCGTTCCAAAGATGGAGATTCTCAAAGAGCATGTTCTCGTTGGGGGGAGAACTGGATGGAGAGCCCTTTGTTAATCCTTTAATAGCGATTGCATCATCACACGTTCTGATAAAACAATTGGAGACAAGGATATCACTTGAGTTTGAAATATCGATCCCATCGGTACTGGCATACCTGGGACTGACGATCTTTAAATTGGTGGCCCTGGCACCTGATACTTGATGAAATCCTACAGTCCACCCTGGATTGCGGTGACTGCGCACAATAATGCCATCAAGATGTATATTGGTTGAATTACTGACACCTAACACCAGACCACCCGGTTCAGTGCTTATTAATATTCCCCTACCACTGATGTTACTTCCTTCGTTGTTATTCAGACTAATGCTGCCATGCACAACAGCTCCGCCGGCAATGTAAACGTTTTCTCCATTGGATATTTTTAATGGCTCTTCAAGTCGATGATAACCGGGACCAAAATAGATCAACCCCTCATTACTGCTTTTGGGTGAATCTTCATCAATTGAGTTTGCGAAGAGGTGCAGTGTACTTCCCTTGTATGCATCATCAAAAACAAATGAGAAGAATTGATCAGCTTCATCGATGGTGAACGTAATGGTTTGTCCCTCCCTTTTTGAATTAACAACATTTGATTCCGGTAATATCTTATAGGTTGAAAAGGGAAGGGCAACATCGACCGTAATCTTCATCTTTTCACCGGGTTTAAAATCGAAATATCCAAAGCTCACCAACTCTTTCCATGCATTATAGTCTGTGTAAACACCGGTATATTTATCATTGACAGAAATGGTGAATAGATTTGCTCCCTCTTGTGGATATCCTTCGGGGAACTTGTATGTGCGCAAAGTGGGTGATATGAAATATTCACCCATGGCTTTGATCTGGAAGTGGGTGTCATTACTCTTTTCTGAGTTCCAAAGTTTCTCGTTAGCTGTAGCCAGAACGACTCCTCCTTCTGGTTGTATAATCAACTCAACCTCCTCATCGGGTTGTAGACTCATGCGCTCTACAACTGCCTTTGAATTGCTGTCGTCGTAGTATTTGAAAAATGTTTTGCCTTCAAGCATCGGCAGCTTCACTTTTAACCTACAGGCCTCTTCCAAGGCATTGACACCTGAAACGTACCATTTATCACCACTTCTACGGGCTAGCAGACAATATTTACCGGGATAACCGTCGATAAATACTGTCTCATCCCAAGTTGTGGGAACTTCCATCATGAAATCCATGATAAACCATGGAGTATCTGTGAGATTGTTGGGGGTAATAGCAAATGCTTGCAGGGGACTCTGAAACAGCACAGAGGTAGCTATCTGGAACACATCGGAAGTGCGACGAATGTTACCTCCGTCGTTTTCACGATTGAGCCTTTTATTGAGCAACACTGGACCAAACTCCATGCTACCAACAGCATTTCGTATGAAGGGATGCAAGGTGGCGTTGAAGGCTTCATTGTTGCAAGCTTCTTGTGTAAAGATCAGATTCTCAGATGCAAGCACTGCTTCACTGCCTACAAAGTTGGGATACATACGTTCCCATCCCCTGGGGAGGGTGCATCCGTGTAAGATAATCATTAAACCATAATCATTTGCATCGGTTAATATATCTTCATACAACTGCATTGTTTGTTGTTTGTCTCCTCCAAAGAAATCGACCTTCAACCCTTTTACACCAATCTTTTGAAGCCATCGCATCTCTTTATTTCGTGCTAGCGAGGTGTGAAGCTTGTTCTTTGGACCTTGAGGGGCGTCATTCCAGAGGCCGTTTGAGTTGTACCATAACAACACATCGACCCCTTTTGATTGTGCGTACTGCACCAATTCTTCCATTTTATCGTAGCCGATGTTCTCATCCCAATGCGCATCAATGAGAATATATTCAAATCCCATTAGAGCTGCAAAATTGATGTATGTAACCTGATCATCGTAGTTTATGCTTTCGTCTTGCCACATAATCCAGCTCCAGACGGAACGACCGAACTGATAGTCGACAGTGGGTTCATAAAGCGGTTCAACAACATCGAACGGAATGGTAGTTTCCACTATCGGCCTCAGGTTGTCGGCAACAGTAATGGTGCGCCATGGGGTGTTGCCCGGCAGGGATATTATGGGCGTGGAACTCCCAATGCCATTGTTCTCCTTCTCATCAGGAAACTCGATCTGATATAGACCATCGGTTGTACCTTCACTTAATCGGGATGCACAATAAGCTCCCGACACCCCGGTTTCAGAAATCAGTATCCAATGGTCTTCACTATTAAACAATCCGGGGAAGGTGTACCCATATCCAAATTTAGAAGGTGTACCTATTGGCTCATCGGGAGTGTATTCTTCTTCATAACTGGGTTTTGTTCGCTTCCAAAATGTCATTGGCGGGGCTTGAGGTGAAAGGAAGGTAGTGGTGGTTTGTGTGAAATTGAAACCGGTGGCTTCCTCCAATATGATACAACTGGTTGTCTCGCCAATTTCTCCCAACACATAATGAAAGGCAATATCGTTGTTACTGACCCTGAAAATAATGTTGATGGAATGATCGTCAATATTTGACAACCTGTATGTCAGTTGGTTAGCGTTGTATTGGATTTCTCGTTTCTTGGTTTTTTTGAGCGAGTATGCATAATCTACCTGCGATCTCTCAGCAGATATGAACTTCATATCTCTGCTAAAGTCTCCCATATTGGTTATTAAGCCTAAAGGGGATTGATCCAGTACTACCTTCTCATCATATAGTACCTTATAAACAGGTTTTCCTCTGTCCAAATCAACTGATAATGCAAGCCTGCCATCGGGACTAGTGATGATAGCCTGATTTTCTATAGTGGCAGTCCGTGCAAAAAGATGACTACCAGTTAATGATAACAAAACGATTACCAGTTTTAATATTGAATAGTGAATGGGATTGATTAGATCACGTATATTTCTCTCTTTCATCTCTTACTTAATAACTAAAACTTAAATTAGTAATTCTCTCTTCTCTTAAGAATATTCTCTACAAGGCTAGAGGGTACCTCCAGTATACTGCCGTGACGAATGCTGTCTGGTAGACTAATTTGATCAGATACATCTTTCCATATCTTCAGATCACTGGAGCGAACCGCACCAAAACTACCCTCTTTGTACTTGTCAAAATAGACCAACCATTCACCATCAATTTTTACCGAAGTGGGTCCCTCTGCCCAGTAATCGCCAGTGATGGGGGATGAAGCATTTGAATAGGGGCCGGTCAACTTTTCGGCATAAGCTACACGTATGTTTTTCTGAGGGGGAACCAGTGTCTCATCTTTCAGAAACATTATGTAGTTCCCGTTGTCATATACAATGGAGGCATCTATTACATTAAATCCTGGCTCATATAACAGTTGCGTTTCTGAGTATGTCTTGAAATCTTTTGTTAACACATAATATATGCGATGATTGTAGTTGTCTTCACTGGATTGGCTCTCATCATAGAATCGACCTGTAATGGTTGATGACCAGTAAATCATATATTCATCATTCAACGCATCGTAAGTAATTTCTGGTGCCCAGCAATTTCTTACATTATCCTCATGTTGCATAACAGGGATAAACTGTTGTTCTGACCAATGAATTAAATCTTTTGAAGATGAGTATCCTATACCATTTTCCGTCCAACTGACTGTCCATACCATATGGTAATTTCCGTCGCCTCCAAGAATTATGCAGGGGTCTCGCATTAACTTGTCATCACTTAACTCAGGTTTTAGAAATGAAGTGTCTGCAAGGTTCTTCCAATGGTATCCATCGGTGCTGTAAGCCATGTACAACCCATCTTCCCCATTGTCAGTGAAGTAAGAAAAAATATACGTCTTATTCTCTTTACAAGCACTAAATATCATCACTAAAACTAAACATAAAATACCTTTCCTCATAAACTGCATATTATTCATTTAAAAACAATGTTGCTTACCAGAGTCTGTTCTGGTGTATTATTTGTAATTATATCGCTCATTGAATTTACTTGTGTGCCCTCAATATTCACATTTTCAAACGTCACGTTCGTTATGTACTTGGTAGGGGTGCCCACCTTGTACCAACCATTAAGTAGAATCTCATTTGCGATTTTGCTTCCACTATTTGAGTTTACTGTAATATTTTTGTAGGTTACACCATCAATCCCTCCTTCTGTGGTCTGATCTCCCTTGATGGAGCCAAACCAAAAATCGTTCTTAAATGTTTGACAGATCAACCTCTCACATCTGTTAACACGTATATCTTCCCAGCTTATATTACGAAAATAGGTCCCTTCCAGACATACAATGGTCATGACTGAGCGTTCGTCAAGTTTCGTATGGTTATCTCTGTCATCATATGAGAACAATACGTCGATGTTTCGGAAATGGATGTCTTCATAATGCATGGCTCGCGTCTCAGCACCCAAGCACATTGCATTGTTACAGTCGTTCCAAATCTGTAGATTTTCAAAAAGCATCTTTTCATTTGGTGGACACTTGGCAGGGATGTTGTTTATTAAACCCTTTATCGATATGGCATCGTCACATGATCGGATAAAACTGTTACGAATGGTAATATTGTTAGAATTAACAATATCAAATCCATCTGTACTTGCGTACCTTGTACTCACAACCTTCACATTATCAACAGTGATATCTGATGCTTCATGCATGCCTACCGTCCAGCCGCCATTGCGATGGCTGCAGATAATAATGCCTTCTATGAGTGCATGTCTTGCATAGTTGGCTATCAAGACCAGGTCATTGGGTGTGGTTTTCATCAGTATGCCACGACCACTCACATGATTACCATTGCCATTGACTGTAATGGAACCACTCACTACTGCTCCACCCGCTATATAAACATTTTTGTTCCCTGTTGTGATTCTCCCCCCGTCAGTTTTTGAGAGATCGTGGAAACCGGGACCGAAATATATTAGATTATCACTTGATTCAGTGGGAGCATCCACATCAATGGCATTCGCGAAAAGATGGAAGGTATTTCCCTTATACTCTTCATCGAACACGATGGAGATTTTTTGATCTGTCTCTTTAATTGAGAATCGGATGTTGTTTCCTTCTCTGGTAGATGGAATATTGATTGATTCTGGCAATATTTTATAACTACTGAACGATTGAGTAGTTGTTACAACTACTTCAACCTCTTCGGAAGGAGAAAAATCAAAATATGCAAAGCTGACAAGCTTCTGCCATGCGTTCAAATCACTATATACACCTGTATAAATACCATTGATTGACACATTGAAAAGTGGATCTCCTTCCTGTGGATACTCTTCGGGGACACTGTATGTGTATAGCTCATCGGATCTGTAGTCTATACCCTTTGCCATATTTTCAAATGTCGATTCAACCACCGACACCGATATTGTGGCTGTTATGCTGCTATCAGCTGATGACTTGACTGTGAGCTTGATCTCACCCTTCGAAACACCTGTAATTGTTGCCCTGCTGACTCCGTATTGGGAGCCTTTATCCTCTATTGAAGCTATGGAGGAGTCTTCTACAGACCATATCACCTCTCCTCCATCTTCTTCATAAGGATAAACTAATGCTGTAACTTGTTTGCTTTCTCCAATAGCAATAATTACTGATTCGTCACTTATTGTTATTCCCTGATCAGTTTCTGATACTTCAGACTTTTCACATCCGGATAATAAAAATATGTTTGATAAGATAAACAGTGCTTTAATGAATTGTAGATTGATCAGTGATATCATAATGTATTTCTGCTTAATTATTTATTGAACTGATCGGGTTGAGATGATATGAATTGTTTAAATCCATTTCCTATTTTACCCGGTTGTATAGTTTTTCTGATGACACACATGCATTGAATAAATGACCGGAAAGTATTATCACTATGATAAATCAATGCAAAAAGGTCCGAAAGTTGAAAAATACTTTGAGATTTTGTCTGAATATTTAACAATAAGAACAACTGGCCAATATGATTTTTCAGTCAGATGTTCTTATTGTTTTTAATTTAATACTGTTCGAATTGATTTGCCTTGCGACAATAACAGCTAATTATATCTTTCAGATTGAGATATGATTGTTTAGTTCTCTGAGCTACTGCTGTCTCTCATCACAGACAATTTGAAATTGTCAAATCTGCATAGATCTTCATTATCTGAACCGTTCTGGAATCCAATCATGCTGTCTCCCAACCAATATAAATCGTCAAAAGATTGAGAAGCTACATATTCATCGTTCAAATAGAAATCAATCATAAAAGGATTATCTGTTGTTCCTTTTCCTTTGAAAATTAATTTCAAAGGTACCCAGAAACTAGGCGTCCCATCTTCAGCATCATCTATTGTGTACTCCTGCCACTTATCAGAGAAATTTAGAAGATTCACTGGACGTTCAGTGCCTTCTTCACCTTCCCAAACATCCAATGCCAGCAAAGCAGGGCTATTTCCGCTTACATCATTATTGCTTAACCTGATTCTGACACCTTGATTTTGCCATACGTTTGATTGATCGAATACAAATAAATGAACAGCTGCCCAGTTATTCCATTCACCTGAGATGCCACCAAGAGGATGCACCATCACTTCAAGTTGATATATCTGATCGGGATCAATTGTGAAGTCCTGTAATCTAACTGTTCCTCCCCAATGGATCTGTAGACAATTATTACCATCTACTGCACTTTTGCCTTCATGTACACAGGCACCTCCCCAGGTATTGGTCCATTGGTACTGCTGTGAGCCACCCATTGCATTGTTAAGTTTTGTATCAACATTTTCCTGGTCAAAATTGATCCATGGCTCAGTCTCCTCGAAATCATCACTTGCTAATACTTCATCAAGTTCCAGGCTGGTAAAAAGTGGTCCAATCTCACCCTGATAGTTGATATAAACCACGTCTTCTTCGTTGACATTTGCGTTTTCCGCAGATTCAATTTTGATAGCCGATTGGTAATTACCTGGTAGAAGATTTTCAATATCGGCAACAATATCAATAGAAACTTCTGTAGTACCAGCAGGAATGGTGATTGTATTCTCAAAATTGACAGGTAGTTTCGTTTTTCCGGACTCAGCATCTGTTTCAATCAGATTAACCACTACCTCTGTGTTACTAGAAGATGAAAGACTAACAGTTAGATTAGATATATTTTCCGAATTGAAAAACTCATCTGCTGAAATGGTAACAGTGGGCATTGTATCTCCCTGTTCAACAGTGTAATTTAAATAAACTACACTTTTGTCACCTACCACTGCGTTACCTGCAGATCCAATCTTTATTGCAGACTGATAATTGCCAATTTCAAGATTATCTGTGTCTGCGACAACCTCAACTGTTGCTTTTGAATTGCCGGCAGGAATGATGATTGTATTCTCAAAATTGACAGGAAGTTTCGTTTTTCCGGATTCTACATCAGTTTCAATTAGATTAACCACAACTTCTTTATCACTGGTTTTTGAAAGATCAATTACTAAAGTGGCGGTTTGATCTGCATTGAAATTTTGTATTACTGAAACGGAAACTGTGGGTTGATTCGTATCCTGTTCCGACGGCTCTTTTTCACAAGATACAACAAGAAGAGTGAATGCTACTAGTAAATAGAAAATCTTTTTCATGTTTAATAAATTTTTTGTTTTAAATATGTGGAATTATTAATTATTATATCCATCATTCTGCATGATGTTACCTTGTCCTTCAATGATTATAAAGCTGGGTAAAGGATAGCGTATATGATATGGCCTGGCATTGTCTACCCCCCTGTTATGAGCAAACTCTATGTACTTATCATGCCTGATCAGATCGGCACGGCGTTCACCTTCAAATAATAACTCGAACTGTCGCTCCTGCAAAATATAATCTTTCAAGCTTTGTTTATCAGCAAACATGGATAGGGAAACCCTTTTTGATTCATCGGCACCAAAAGCTCTGTCTCGAATTAGATTAATTAAATCAATCGATTCTTGATTAGGACCAAAAAGTTCATTTAATGCTTCTGCCCTGAGGAGTAAGATATCTGCATAACGGATCAGCACAATATCATTACCGGTAAAAAGCCCGTCGGATGCAGGGTCTTCACCGTATTTTAAAGGTATTGCCCCCTGACGCAGACGTCCTGTTTGCCTCCCATCGATTAACGTTGGAACATTGTTTCTCATGATATGGTAATCTTTCACCAATGTGGAGAGCCTGCCATCATTTTCATCAAACTTATCGTAAATGGACCAGGGGATACGATAACCATCATAAGCAACAACTTTTGCACCGCTTAGTGAAACCCAGTCAGCTGGCAAAACATGTGCCCTGTAGAGATTGGCATTTACATGTTCTTTGCTGGGTGCCGTTATTGCAAATATGATCTCTTCGTTGTTTTCATTGTTGATATCCCATATCATCTTGTAATCCTGAACCAGATCATAACCATATGTGAGAATGCTATCTGAAATCGCTACCGCATCTTCAAAACGCTTATGTTGCATATACATTTTCATGAGTATACTGGCGGCAGCCCCTTTGGTGTATCGACCATATTCGGATGCCTCAGCATACTTAACAGGTAAATGCTTCATTGCATATTGAATATCTTTTTCCACAAAATCTAAATAGTCCTCTTCTGACAAACGGGGAGGGAAGTACAATTCCTCAGGATTTTTGGCTTTTTCTTTATCAAGTACTACGGGAGGAGGACCATAAAATGATCCCAAATCATATAGCCATTGTGCCCTACAAGCAATTACTTCTGCCGCCAACCTGCTTTTAAGCGGTTCTTCTAATTCAGAGTCTTCTATCAATGCAAGTGCATAGGTGGCCTTCGTTACTGAAGGTACCATTCTGGTGTAGAAATTGTGAAAAAGATCGTACCCCGGGTTAAAATCGAAAGTAGCATGAGGACGTTGTGCCCACTCCCAGGGCATATACAACTCATCTGTGCCAATCTCCCCCAATATCATTCTGGATTGAGGATCACAGGAATAACGGTACCATGAATTGTTATAGCGGAACTGACCATATATGTTGTTCACCAGTGTAAGATAATCTTCAGTGGTGTTTGGATAGTTTGTAGGTGATAGCCTGTTATATATTTCCGGTTCCAAATCCCCTTCACATGAGGAAAAAATTATGAGGGTGGCAGCAATTATTAATTTGTAAATTTTTTTTCTCATTGCAATATTATTTTTAAAACTCTAAATTCACACCAAAAGAATAAGAACGTTGATTGGGATAAGGTGCTTTATTTGCTCCAGCAATTTCGGGATCCATACCTGTCCATTTTGTAAATAAAAATGGATTTTGGGCATCAATGAAGATTCGTAATTTGCTTATTTCATCTATCAACTTACTTGACGGAAAATTATATCCCAATGTTAAATTCTTTACCCGTATAAAACTAGCATCTTCAATGGTCCAGGCATCGGCACCCATGTATGAGTTTGTTGCATCACTTGGATAAATACCATTTGGATTTTCGGATGACCACCGTTTGGAAGCCTCAACCCACAAATTGGTACCATCTTCTACCATATGACTACTATATCCAATATATTTGTTTTTGACTCCGTTAAATGATAATTGGTCAAAAATGCCATATGCATAAATATTAAGATCAAACTCACGATATTTGAATGTATTATTTAACCCGATTGAGAAGTTTGGATCTGTTGTCCCCAAATATACAATATCTGCTTCGTTGATTATTCCATCAGGCTCTCCCAGATAATTCATATCTGCATCAAATCCATCTACGTCTACAACTTTCACATTACCCGGAACAGCATTGGGCATATGTTCAACGGTTTCCCCTGGTTGTATGATACCATCTGTTCTCCAATAGTGAAGAGCTCTAATTGGATCATTAACTTTTTGCCAGGGATTCAGGACTACGTCAGGACTACGTTCTTTCCATCTATCCCTGTATAAAGTGTAAGTGAAGTCAGTATGCCATTGAAACTCTTTTCTATCGATATTGACAGTGTTTAATGTAATCTCTACACCCCTACTTTGAGTTTTTCCAAGATTTGCAGATACAGTAGGAACTACCATCCAGGATCTCAAATCTCTTCCACCCAACAAATCACTGATTGTCTTATCGAATAATTCTATTACACCGGAAATGCGGTTGTTAAAAAATCCAACATCCAGTCCAATATTTAATTCAGTAGTCGTTTCCCACTTCAAATTATCATTTGCAATTTGGCTTAATTCTACACCGGTAACCGGAGCACTGTTAAAGGCGTATCGATTAGCATTTGGATCAAAAAATGCAAATGCATTACTGCCAATATTGCTATTCCCTGTCTGTCCATAACTTACACGCAATTTCAGGTTGGATAGCTGTTCATATCCACTTAGGAAATCCTCTTCAGAGACTCTCCATCCAACAGATGCAGAGGGGAAGAATCCCCATTTATTATTCTTTCCAAATTTATCACTTCCATCATATCTCAAATTCAAAGTGAGAAGATATTTGTCTATCAGATTATAATTGATTCGCCCAAAATATGATGCTAACACCTCTCTGTTTTTGTAAGAACCAATGCTATACTTTTCATGATCTGATACACCTATATTGTTGAATAATAATGCATCTGTAAAAAATCCAGAACCACCCAGAGAATGTCCGTTTGAATTGAATTGCTGATATTCATATCCTGCCATGACGGTAAACTTATGCTTCTTCATCAAATCAATATTATAGGTTGCCACAGTATTGAAAAGGAGATCTTCCCGATTCGCGTAACCTATTGTTGCTAGACCATCTTTGTTTTTACCCAATAAAAATGACTTTGGAAAATAGGTTTCTCTGGTACTTGACTGCCCATCATATCCGATTGATGTTTTTATCAGCATATTTTCGACTGGTTCTAATTGCAAATAAAATGTAGACAAGTTTCGCGTTTGTTTAGTTTTATCAGTTACATCCTGGTATGAAACAGGATTAGGTAAATTTGCATACCAGCTCATTTCACTATATCTTCCCTCTTCATCCTTTACCGGGACAGTGGGATCGTAAAGGAGTGCAGACATTATCATATTTGAATCACCCCATTCACCTTCTCCCATTTGAACATTATTATTGTTTATGATAGCTCCCATATAGGACAGACCAGCTTTGAGGTAATCGGTGATGGTATAGTCCAGGTTTATTTTACTGGAAATACGATCAATGGCTGATCCCTTTACTACACCATCATTATTGTATATCCCAAGAGATACATATGAGCGCATTTTTTCGTTTCCAAAAGTGATTGAGACGTTATGATTTTGTACGTGTCCGGGCTGCATTATTTCATCCCACCAGTTAGTCCCTTTACCTGCCGAAAGAATCTGTTCTTGTGTGAAACGTTCTCCTGTAAATGGAGTAACTGATGAAGGATCTGTATTCCCGTATGGGAATATCCTTCTATCCCGGAGCCATCTTTCTTTTAATAACTTATTCGTTTGAATCATATAATTTTTTGCATCGTAAACTTCGAAAGGTTTATCGATATATTGACCAGTGAAGCTTCCGCTGTAATTCAGATTCAATCCATCGCTTCCCCGTTTGGTTGTGATTAATATCACACCATTTGCAGCTCTGGAACCGTATATTGCTGTTGCTGATGCATCTTTTAAAATCTCGATAGATTCAATATCACTGGGGTTGAGTGAATTTAGGTGACTGCGATTCCCCTGGGAATACTGTGTCCCATTTCCCGGTTCTAGTGACTCATTGGATATAGGGAAGCCATCGATAACATACAAAGGTTCATTACTGGCACCTGTTGAAGCAGCACCACGAATTAATATACTTACCCCTCCACCTGGCTGTGCACTTGTGGATATGGCAGTTACGCCGGCAGCTTTACCTTTCAGTAGTTGTCCAATACTCGCATCGGAAGTAATGGTCAAATCCTCTGTCCTTACAGAGCTTACTGCACCCGTTAAGTCACTTTTCTTCATGGTGCCGTAGCCGATAGCAACCACTTCTTCAAGTCCAATACTACCCTCATCCAACAATACATCGATCCTTTCTCTGTTATTGACAGGTATTTCTTGCGTAGTCATACCCACAAATGAATATACGAGTGTTGCACCCACTGGTATGCCTGAAAGCATGTAGTTTCCATCGATATCAGTAACAGTGCCACTCGTTGTACCTTTAATCGTAACCGTTACTCCGGGTAATGGCATTGCATAGGTATCACTTACTTTACCAGAAACAGTCAGACTGCGTTGTTGCTCTTCACGTTTCTCTGTCAATCTGCTTTTTTCACTTTCATTTAAAATAATTACGTAGTTATTGATTAAATCATAGGTTATACCAGTTGGAAGCGTATTGTTCAGTACCTGCTCTAAGGTTTCATCGGTTACATTAATATTTATTTCCTTACCCGGGTCTAATTTCGATTCGGAATATGCAAATCTATACTCTGTAATTTTCTCAATTTCCTGGAATAATTTCTTATAGGTTATGTTGTTATATTTTAAAGTTAACTTTGAACTTTGTGAATATACACTTGCAGAGACTAATATTGTCACCGCCAACATAAATAATTTTGTTATTCCCAAAATCTTGTTTTTTTTCCTGGATGCTGGAAATACAACCCAATCTCTGATTGCTTTCTTTTTCTTCATAAATTTCGGCTTTCTAGTAGTTTATTTATTTTTTATTTCGAGAGTTTCTATTACTTCAATGTTTGCTATTTTAAATCAACTCGTTCGTTAGTTGTTTTTCGTTATTTTGATTTCCTCGTTTGTTACCGAATAATTAGATCCGGTTGCCCTTGATAGCACCAAGAGTACATTTTCTAAAGTCTCATGTTGTCCGAAACGGACAGTGAGAACATCTGTTTTGAATAAAACAGGATCATAATCAATACTTATGTCATACCAGTTCTCAAGTACATTCACAACCTGGTCAAACGGGGTTAACTGGAAGACCAATTGATTATTTATCCACCCCAACTCATATTCTTCATTGAAAGAGTCTACCCTAAAACCTGATTCGTTTTGGGAGATAATTATCTGTTGTCCGGGTTCTAACATGACTGAATTATTCAAATATTCCACCTCAACAGAACCTTCTAGCAATAAGGTCTTCATTTCGGATGACTCCGGATATACAGAAATTGCAAAACGGGTACCGAGTACCTTTGTTGTTAAATTGCCCGCTGTTATTTTAAAGGGCATTTTTTTATTTTTTTCAACTTCAAAATAGGCTTCTCCTTTCAATTCCATATTTCTGGAAGTGAGACCAAAATTAACGGGATATCTTAATTCTGAATTCACGTTCAACCATACCTTTGAACCATCCGGAAGTATTACGCTTGTGAACTCCCCTTTTTGGGTTGAAAGTGTTAGTAGTTGATCTGAAAAGGGATGATTTACAGATAAATAGATGGAAGTAGCAAGCAACGGAATAAAAAAAATTGACGCAATCCTTGTGAACATCCTCCACATTTGCTTCTTCATTGAATGATTAGAGTTGTGATTTACTTTTTCCCAAATTATCTCAAATGGTATATCAACTTGTACAGCTGTGCTACTGTTCCATCTTTTTTCGAGGTATTGAATGAGCTCAGTTTTATTGGTTGATTTATTCAAAAGCCTGTCAAGTTGAAATAACTCGGTTTCTGTCAGTCTTTCGCCTGAAATGAATTTGTCGATTATTTCATAGACTGTTTTATCTATTTTCATTATATTAATTTCATATATATATATATATATACGTTTGTAAATGATGACTCCGTGACTCATTATTATAAATTAACAATATTTTGATCAAATCACGTTTTAGTATACTCACTGTAGGTGTTGCTATGAAATGTGAATCTGACGAAGTGGAAAAGGAAAATTACTATGAGTTTTTTATTGAAGATTTCACATGTTTTTGCATTTGCGGCATGTCTTGAGACCATTTGTAAGGAAGGTCCTGTTTCAAAATTGCCTATTGTCATACTTGCTACCTCAGAGGAGCGGGCTCCCGTATTATACAGTAACATCAGGAGTGCATAGTCACTGGAGACTTTGATTCCTTGTTTGTATCAAGCAGTGTCTTGCGGATTCAAGATACGATAGAAAATAACAGATCAAAATGCCGGTTATTCCTCTACCCTGAGGGGATCAATTGAATATCCTTTGGTTGCAGTATACTGAAGGAGGGCATCCCTAAAGCTTGTTATAGTATTTCGGGACAAGTTGCGGTTAACAGGCATATACTCCTGAAGTTAGTGTGTAGCCACCCAGAATTGGGAGCAATTGTAATACCGGCAGCACCAAAGACTTCTTTTTTAAGAAAGATCTTTGAGAATAATTCATATATTACTTAAATTTTGAGTTCGATTAAAAGTATAAAAAGTTACATGTTTATTCTAACACGTATCTCATATTAACGAATTTAGATTTAACTTAATCATTTATTTTGCTTTTTCCAAAAGCCGAGGAGATATGAAAATCCGGTTCTTTTGATATAGGTTTCTGCCAAGTGTGCCAAATCACTGAGTCTTTATTTTCTTCAGTAAAATCAGCTCTAAAAACACCGAAATAAAAACCATTACTTAAATCAATATCTAATTTGTTCAATTCTAATATAGGAATCCTACCTTCCACAATATACCCGTTATGTGTAAGTGTACTATTAATGGCTAGATCAATAAAATTCCATATATTGTCAAAATTACGATAGAATTCTGCTTTATAATCCAATACATGACCATAGGGATTGATTTCCATGCAATAATACCTTGACAAGTTAGAAGTAGAACTAAAAAACAATTCTACTCGACCACCTTTTGCTACAGACATTTCATCTTCATATTTTAAAACAGTAATTGTTCTATCTACTACTTCAAAACAAAAATTGAAATAATTTTCCGAAATATAACAACGAAATATTGTGCTGTCAAGCTTTTCTGGTACCCAAGGTGAATGCAAATTAGTTAAAATAGAAGCCACACTCCATTCACTTTCCTCTATAATTCCATCTAATTGTATCTCGGGTGTGTGGCTTTCAATTAGAAATGCTGTATTTGCTTTTTCTTGTAAACATCCATGTCCCAGAAAAAACACTACTAGCAAGATAACTAATACATTAATATTATACATCTATTGCTGAAGATAAGTTTCTTGATTAACATTCTCTCATTTTAGAATTGTGCCATATTTTTTTAGAATCTTAATTGCTTCATCTTCACCATAAGTGTCCAAATAAAATTGATGTAACATCCAAGTGGCAAATATTGTATAAGAACTTATTCCTAAACTCCTATACATATCAATATCACGCTTAAAATTATTGCGATCCCAGGGTACCTTACTCCATTTATCTCTATCCCATCCAGAAAACATAGATACATCTAACCAGTATTCCAATACATGAGCAGTATTACTAGGAAATAGTTCCAAATTATCTTGTAATGCTTTATATTCTTTGTATGACAAAGAATCCTCATAGTTACGACCTATCGGTGCAAATTCGAGAAACATTCCTTCTTTTGGTTTTATGGTAGTGGGTGCTTCTAGAGTGCTCGCATAAGCCAAATGAGCTAATTGAGCTTAAGTATTAACATTTCTGATTATTGTCAACATTCTATTTTCATACATAAGCGCTTGATCACTTGGGGAAAGAGATTTACATTCATCACAATTACAAAATCCATCATAAGAATCATCAATCCAAAAGAAATAGCGGTTTGTAGTTGGCTTAATCCACTCTAGTAATTCTATTACATTTTCCTCGATAACTAACCATGCCTCATCAGAAGAGAAACACATGTTAAGATCGTTCGTCCTATTTTCACTAGAGTCAACACGAAAATATTCGGGATGATTATCAAATAAGGTTCGTGGAAGAATTTCCTGTAAGACATGACACTCGTACTCTATATCAATTTTATTCTCTTCGCATAAATCAATCAATAATTTACCGTCAGGACTCACTAAATATTCTTTTAAGCTATCCAAGTCTTCAGTCAATGTATTAGTATGTATTCCTAATAAGTTAATATTTGACTCATTTAAAATATCAATAAGTTTATCAGCCCCCAAGGAACGTATATCACTAGGATATAAAACTACCCCACGGTAATCATCTTTAGATACAACTGTTTCATTACTATTACATGAAATACACATAAGTATTATAGAAATCAAAAACGTTGTTGCTATTGTAGTTTTTTTATAATTCATATTTTAATATATTATTCTATTCCAAAAGTATACCATTTTAATTTAATCTCAAAGTTAACGGGTGTTCTTATATTTACTTTTTTCTTCATTGATCTGTCATCATTTTTTTGTTTCTTTCAATCTGTGTGATACTCCGTTCATATTTACAAGATAAGCCTTATGGGTTAGCCTGTCTACAAGCGCTGCCGTAAGAACAGGATCTCCAAAGATCTCCTCCCATCTGTCAAAACCTAAGTTTGTTGTGATGATGGTTGATTTTCTTCCCACTCTCAAAGAGAGATGATTGAACAACAGCTCTGCTCCCTGTTTATCGAAAGAGATATAACCAAACTCATCACATATTACCAGGTCATACTTTTCAAACTGGTTCTCTACCTGTTTTAAAGTACGTTCAGATTGCGACTCACGCAGCTGGGTTATTAAGCGGTGTACTGTTGTAAACAGTACTTTATACCCCTGCATACAGGCTTTAAGTCCAAGCCCTATCGCGATATGGGTTTTTCCCGTACCCGGGTTTCCCGCGAGTATCACATTCTGTGCTGAAGCTATGAAGTCTAATCTCTCAAGAAGCGGCAGTTTCTCTCTGGCACCCTGAGGCAGCTGTTCACGTTCAAGATCGGTAAGATACATTTTAGAAGGAAACCGTGCATTTCTTATCTGTGACTTTTTACGATTCTCTGACTTAGCCTCCCATTCACGCTCCATAAGTTTAAGCAGATACTCCTCATAATCGATTCTGTCTTTTGCTGCCTCGAGGGCAAGTTCTTTGTAATCACGCCTGAAGACAGGCAGTCTGAGAGCCTTGCTATATTCTGTTATTTGATTGTTTATATTGTCCATTGTCGTTTGTTTGATGCATTAATTCTGTAATCCACGATAGCTGTTCTTTAGCCTTTAGGGTTATATTGTCTTTTGTCTCTACTGTTGGTGCTACAAAAGAGTTATTCCCCAGAAGAGCACGCAACTTCTCGATAGTGGCATGATTACCACAGGTGCTGAGTAATCGCTTCACTGACTCTTCAAGCTTTTCTTCACTTACCATATGATCACGACAGTATGATAGAAGCTCTATAAACTCACGCGATTCATTTTGGAAGAGATCAAAATAAAGATTCCGAAGGTAATGGTTGCCTGCTAGAGCCTGACTCCCGGCAAGGGCTCCCGGCTTTTTCTTAAATGTGTCAAGGTAATGCTCTATATCAATAACCCAGTCATGAGACTTGTAGCTTCTATGATGAATGGCAACCCGTCTGTTTTGAGAGTAGATATGCATCTGTCTGCTTCTGACACTAACATCAACAAACAGCCCCACCAGATTGTCGGGTACCGAATAACGATTGCCCTGATAACTTACAGTTGCATATTTATCTGCCCTTAACTGAATCTGTTCACTGCAAATCATTACCGATGATGGATGTTTTACCAGAACCTTCTTTTCTTCCGTCAAAAGCTCCCCGGCACTCTTGCCGGTTCCCTGCTGCTTCGTGGCATTAAGCTTCTTTAAAATGGAGTCTAGCCACTCCTGTGCTTCGATCGCAGAAGCAAAGCTGTCTTTGGGTGCAAAGGCCTTGCGACGCACGTACTCAACGCTACGCTCAACGTGACCTTTTTCGTTTTGCAACAGCCACACGCATGTTATCATAAACCATCTTTCGGTGTACACCTCCTATCTGACAAAAGAAGCGTGTATGTGCTTCCATGAAAGAGAGTGTGTCCTGACGGTGATAGACATAAGCATACCGGTAATTACTGTAGGCACAGGTGAAAACGGCTAAATGCAGACTTGTGCGTTTACCACCTATCAGAAGTTTGATTTCTCCCCAGTCAAACTCACATACATCACCTGCAAGGTATGCCTGACGGATGTATGCTTCTTTTGAGGTCTGACTGTTTTCTTTAAACCTGATATAATTGCAAACAGTGGAGTACCCAACATCAAAACCCTGTCGAAGAAGTTCTTCATGGATGTCTTTCTTTTTCATCATCTGCTTGCGTAATCCATCTTCCAGCTTCACTTTGTTTTTAAAAAGCAGCTCATCTATGATCTCTTGTACATCGGTTGTTAGCTTGACTTTTTGGCGAGGTACAGTCATATTATAAGCAGGCTTGTCTGATAAAGCGATGGACTGAGCGGCTTCTTTAGAGCAAACAGACTGTAATAATGCTTCATGCTCTAAAATGTACTTTTTTACAGTCTTACGATTGATCTGCAAATCGCGGGCAATGGTGCGCTGGCTCTTACCCTGCCGAAAGCTGTCAATAATGATTTCTTGTTTTGTATACATGCTTATCATTTGTTTAGAACGGATAGAATCCATTCATGGTTGTAAGTGGTATACTTTTCGATTAGAATGTGGGGTATTATTTAGGTTCTTCGTCAAATTTGGTGCAAAGACACAGTTCCTAAATCGCCTAAAAAAATAAACTTATTGTGCTGATTTACAGGTAAATAAATAGTAAAAAGCTAGTATAATCGAATCATTTTTATTATCT
>JAQUIZ010000165.1 GCA_028683355.1 Fermentimonas sp. | reverse complement strand
AAAATTGAATTTTGCCAAAAAAGATTTATCGGTTTTTCGTAATTAAACTGGTTAACCCAATGGAAATTACGGTAATTATTATTGAAATAATTTGTTGTCTCATCACCATTTAACTCAATATCATATTTAGAACGAGAGAGACGGCCAGAAATAAATGAGTGAAACTCCTTACCCGAAAATCGTTCAAAAAGTGCTCCATGCTGCCAGTAATCATAAAGTGTAGTGAAGTAAGAAGCGTTAACGTTCTCAAGAAGTTTATTTTCAGTGAAAAATGAGTCTACTTGACTAATTTCTTCTATGAGATGTAAGCGGGAGTCAAAAAATCGTTTGTTCTTTACTGTTGAAATCAGTTGTGATAGTGTAAAAATCTCCTCGTCTGACAAATTTCTTGTAAATACACCTTTTTTCGAAAGATTCTCAATAATATAAACAGCCTGTCGTGCATCTTCTACTGACTCAAGTCGACCTTTGCCAACCCCTACTTGAAGACTTATTTTGGATTGTTCACTGCTTTCTTTCGATTCCTGTAATTTATGCTGAATAGAACTCCACTCTACTGCTCCTCCCATTGAAAAAAAAGAGTTGTTAGGATTGTAAAACTTGTTCAAATTATAAAGATATAAATCAGGGGAGAAAAATGATGATTTTGAGATAATGTTCTCTGTCTCATTTCGATTGCCGGAAGCATCCATAGTAAGTGAGGCATTTAAAGATGAAAATCTCTTTCGTGTACTTGTGAAATGGTTGATTTCAGCTTGAATATTTCCTTCAAAATAATCTGACTTTGT
The DNA here is from genome assembly GCA_028683355.1 of Fermentimonas sp. Lineage (GTDB taxonomy): Bacteria > Bacteroidota > Bacteroidia > Bacteroidales > Dysgonomonadaceae > Proteiniphilum. Next base: position 4,216 of record JAQUIZ010000165.1, on the reverse strand, counting down.
AGAGTTAAAATCATTATTAGAGTGTCTTCCTTTGCTTGAGATAGTAAAATCGAGGCTGTTTCGTATTATATCAGGAGTATTGTAATTGCTGATATCGTAATTGTCATATTCCTGTGCCTTTAATGAAATAATAGTGATAAAAGATAAAAGGAATAAAGTAAAACGTAGTTTCATTGAATTACTTATTTTGTGTTATATTTGCAAATGTAAGCAAACCATAGTTTAAAATCAAGTATAAGAATGAATTATAAACGAAGGGAGTTTTTAAAAACAGCTGCAGCTTCTGCTTTGGCTGCGATTGTCATTCCCGCTCAAGCAAAGCATTCCCATTATTTAAATACCGATATAAGCAATACTGATTCTATTAAAATAAAACATCAGAAATCACCCACAATGAAACTATCCTGGACTCCCTATAATCTGCAACTTAAACATACATTTACTATATCAGGCTTTTCAAGAACCACAACACCTGTTGTGCTTACCAGGATTGAGTATGATGGCATTGTTGGTTATGGAGAAGCATCTCTTCCGCCATATTTGGGCGAATCACAGGCTTCTGTAATTGACTTTCTAAAAAGAGTTGATTTATCAGGTTTTAATGATCCTACGCATATTGAGGAAATTATTCATTATGTCGATTCAATAGCTTTAAATAATACGGCGGCCAAGGCATCTGTAGATATTGCTCTTCATGATCTTGCAGGTAAAATTATCGGTGCACCATGGTATAAAATGTATGGCTTGGATAAAACAGATGTGCCTGATACTACATTTACTATAGGTATTGATACAGATGAGGTGGTGCGGGAAAAAACCCTTGAAGCAAAAGATCAGTTTAATATTCTTAAAGTAAAAGTGGGAGGACCGGATGACAAAAGAATGATAAGTGCGATTCGTTCTGTAACTGACCTGCCATTGTCTGTAGATGCTAATCAGGGGTGGACTGACCGACTACAGGCATTGGATATGATCTATTGGCTGAAAGAGCAGGGTGTGGTGATGGTTGAACAGCCTATGCCCAAGAATGATCTGGATAGTATAGCCAGATTGACAGAGGTGAGTCCTCTCCCAATATTTGCTGATGAATCTCTGCAAAGACTAAACGATATTGAGCGGTTGAAAGGTGTTTTCTCAGGTGTTAATATAAAATTAATGAAGTGTACAGGTATGAATGAAGCCTTTAAGATGCGTAACCTTGCCGAAGCTTTAGGGATGAAAGTGATGATGGGATGTATGACAGAAACTTCCTGCGCAATTTCTGCAGCTTCACAGCTCTATTCGGGAATGGATTTCGCAGATCTTGATGGTGCTCTTTTAATAAGTAACGACTGTTTTGATGGTGCGGTACTCGAAAAAGGTAAAGTTATAGCATCTGATTTGCCTGGTATTGGAGTTACTCCTAACCGTGAATTGAACTTCAGCCGTTAATGACAGTACTTAAACAACCAGCTCATTAAATAACCGATCGAATGTTTTATCCAGATCATCTGTTTTTCCTGCGTGAGTAGGAGATGTCTGAATAATTGTACTGCGAACAGCAGTAAGCCACCTGAACCTTTCCGGTATATCCATTAAGGAAATTGGCTTGTAGTCAGTGTCGCCTTCAGCAATATTTTTGAATGTGTCCAGGCTATTTATCACTTCTTCATATTCCACGTCAGCACACATCAACTTGAATTTTTCAGTACAAAGGTGATATTTTAGACGAATATATTTTTCCTCTTTAGAGAAAAGTATAAGTCCGACATTAAAAAATTCCTCCCTGTCCACTTTAGGCACCAGTCGGATAACAGCATAATGATATAATTTATCCTCTCGCATCTTTAGCAACATTTAGGAATATGGCGGAATTTGACAACCTTTTAGTAAGTAAGTTATAATAGACGTCCCTCACTTCATCAGGACTTTCATTAGTATGTTCCCATACGACCCAATCATCAGGTATGAGGTTTACTATCTCTCTCAGTAAATCGTCAGTAAGTATTTTATGTGCAAACTCATCAGCTTCGTCAAGTTTCGAGGCTTGTGACAAAAGTATATGGTCTTTTACATAAGGGAATGGATTCAAGGCATTGGTGTCAAAATCTTTCCAGGAGTGATGAAAGTAAAATGATGCACCATTATCTATAATCCATAGTTCCTGATGCCACCAGAGCAGGTTGCTGTTATTATGAGTACGGTCGATATTTGTAGTAAATGCATCAAACCATACAATTATTGAGGCTAGCAACGGATCAATCTCCACTTTAGGGTCGTAAGCCATTGCTCCTGAGAGGTAGTGTAGTCCCAGGTTAAGTCCTTTACTTCCTTTTAGCAGATCCTGAATCTCTTCATCGCCTTCGGTGCGACCGAAATCCTCATCCAGATAAGCAAAAACCAGTTCGGGTATATTTAATCCCAGTGAAGAAGCAATCTTTCCTCCTAAGAGCTCTGAGATTAGCATCTTGGTGCCGTGACCTGCGCCACGGAATTTCAGTACATACTTGAAGCCGTCGTCTGCTTCTGCTAACGCAGGTAACGATCCTCCTTCCCGTAAGGGGAGAATATATCGCGATACATTAACGCTTCGTAATGAAATATCTTTTGTCATCTTACATACAAAGATAGTATCCCAAAATGATTTTACCTTAAAGTGACTGATTAAAAACGGTTGCAGTATGGCAATTCATGGATGTTTTTTTTCAAATAACAATTATATCCTCAGATTCTAATAATACACAACCTTTTGAATACATCTGATTTAGAGCTTCTTTACCATCACACGGCTTTGAATTAACGGCAGCAATTGCATCAGTGATTACGTAGGTGTGAATTCCATTTTTAACAGAATCAAGTGCACTCTCTTTTACACAATAGTCGGTAGTCAATCCGCAAATATAAAGAGTTGTGATCTCATTTTCTTCAAGATACTTCGTAAATGATAAGTTGGTTGCTTCAAAGGCTGAGTAGCCGTCATCTTTGTTATCGGTCCCTTTTTTTAGTTTCAGGTCTATCTTTTCGCTTTTCAGGTCAGGATGAAATTCTGCACCTTTTGTACCGGCGACACAATGTACCGGCCACTTCTTAAAATGTACAGATTCTTCGGGATGCCAGTCTTGAGAAGAAATAACGAAGTCGAACTTCTCGATCACTTTGTTAATTACAGGTACAACTTTATCTCCATCCTTTACTCCAAGTGCACCTCCAGGACAAAAGTCATTCTGGACGTCAACAATAAGTAATGCTGTTTTCATATTAAATACCCCCTTTACTTTTTAAATATAACAAAAGAATTGAGAAGCTGTTCATAAACAAAAATGTTCTGAAAATTACAAAGTAGTTTATATTGCAAAATGTTGTATTTTTGCGCAATTTTTATGAAATGATATGAACTACATTCTTACAATCTTACTATTAGTAGTCTCAAATGTCTTTATGACATTAGCATGGTATGGACACCTTAAACTGGCTGAGTTTAGCTGGTTCAGTAAGTTACCCCTTTTTGGTATAATCATGATAAGCTGGCTTATAGCGTTTTTTGAATACTGCTTTCAGGTTCCCGCTAACCGAATAGGTTTTGAAGGTAACGGGGGATCTCTTTCAATACTACAGCTAAAGGTTATTCAGGAAGTGATAACCCTTGTTGTTTTTGTTGTGTTTTCTTCAATCGCTTTCCAGGCCTCTTTTAAATTAAATCACCTCATAGGGTTTGTCTTTCTTGTGCTTGCAGTGTTTTTTATTTTTAAATAGAGCAATTAAAGAAAAAAATCACTAATTGTAGTGATTGTTTGATCTTTCTAATTACTATTACTTTGTAGTTTATCTTAGGTTAATTTAAGGATTACATGAGATAACTACTCTTTTTTATCCCAATTCTATATAAATAAATTTCAAATATGAAGAAGTTGATATTGTTGCTGTCTGTTGTTTTTTGTTCATTTGTTTCCGTTTTAGGATCAGGTTATGAAAAAGAAAATCCACAGGATACTTTAAGAGTATATTTTTTGGATGAAATTGTAGTAAGTAGTTCCGTTAAGGAAACAAACAATCTGAAAAATATGCCTACAGCTGTTTCAGTAGTATCTCCAAAGCAGCTGCAGAATACACAGATAGAATCGTTACCCGATCTTAGCAGTTATATACCTAACTTCTTTATTCCTACATATGGATCTAAAGTTTCCACACCGATTTATATTCGCGGTATTGGGGCACGACTTGGTTCGCAAACAGTAAG
>JAQUIZ010000042.1 GCA_028683355.1 Fermentimonas sp. | reverse complement strand
AAACCACTTAATAAAGTATTTATAAAACATGTCGATTTTATGGAAGGTGGGAGAATAGTGTTTTCGCAGGCTTTTAATTATCTAAATTTAATATTGTTTGACCTGTTTTTAGATATACATATAGAATGTTTTCATAAATTTGCGTTCTGACAAATAATAACACAATTATCAGATAATAATGAATAATAAATTACGCTATCCTTACAATAATATCCAATTAACTTTTGTTGTAATATTGAGAGTCCTTATTGGATGGTACTTTTTGTACGAAGGGTTGGCCAAAGTCTTTACACCAAACTGGACGGCCTATGGTTATTTAGTTGACTCTAAAGGTCTCTTTTCTCCGATCTTCAGATCAATTGCAGAAAATCCCGATATACTTGCAATTTCAGACTTTATAAATATCTGGGGACTTGTTATAATTGGGCTATTACTTATATTAGGACTCTTTGAAAAACTCGGTTACATCGGCGCTGCTGCACTTTTAGTTCTGTACTATCTGGCTCATCCGCCTTTGTTAAATGTTGAATATCTTTTCCCCACCGAAGGCTCATACTTATGGGTAGATAAAAATCTGATAATGCTGTTCACTGTTATAGTACTGTATCTTTTCCCTACTGCTAAAGTAATTGGTATTGACAGATTGATTTTTAACAAGAATAAAGCAAAGCACTAAAAACATGTCTGAAAACAACATAAACAAAGAAACAAATAGCAATGATCTTTCCGGTAATAATCCGGATAACGATCTTCAGCATAAATCGGATAATTCAGTAAAAGACAAGCCTGTTTCACAAGGAAGGCGTGATGCTTTAAAGGCCTTGGCAACTGTTCCAGTATTGGGAGCAATGGCTTACGGAGTTTACAAGAAAAGGAAAAATGAACTTGTTAACAGATCAGCTGCAGATATGTTTCGTTTTCCTACTGAGATTTCTCAGTTCGTTCCTTCTCTAACTGATGGACAAACTATCAGGCTAGGTATTATTGGTTCAGGAATTCGTGGCAAGCAGCTAATGGAAGGACTAGGCTTTGGCACCCCTGAATATGTACAAGATCTAATCCAGCAAAATAGAAAAGATTCAAAAAACACCAGATATAAAGATTTTCTGGAACAAGAAGATCTTAACATTAGAATTACAGCTGTATGTGACATATTTGACTATCATGCGGAAGAAGCAATTGCTGCTGGAGCAAATATTAATAGAGAAGGCGTTAATGGTAAATTTGGCGATAGACCTGTCAGATATAGAAACTATAAAGAACTACTGGCTGCAGATGATGTTGATGCTGTTGTTATCTCAACACCTGACCACTGGCATGGACAAATGGCTATGGATGCTATCATAGCAGGAAAACATGTTTACCTAGAAAAACCGATGACATGGACAGTACCTGAGACTTATGCATTACGCGACCTGGTAAGGAACAGCAATGTGGTATTTCAGCTGGGACATCAGAACCGTCAGATTGAGGCTTACGAAAGGGCCAGGGAAATTATTGAAAAGGGTTTACTGGGACCAATCACACTTGTTGAAACAGGTACAAACAGGAATGATCCTAACGGTGCGTGGGTTTATGACATTAATCCTGAGGCAAATCCAAAAACTATCGACTGGAAACAATTTGATGGTGACCCTGACAGAATTAAGGAGTACCTGGATTATATGACTTCTGCCGGGCTGTCAAAGTATATTGGTCCGGATTCCCGTGATAAATTTAGTTTGGAAAGATTCTTCCGCTGGCGCTGCTGGTGGGATTACAGTACAGGTCTAAGCGGCGACCTGTTGACTCACGAGTATGATGCAATGAATCAAATCCTTAATCTTGGAATTCCGGGATCTGCTTCTTCATCAGGTGGTGTATATTTCTTTAAGGATGGACGTACTGTGCCTGATGTACTTCATACTACTTTTGAGTACCCTGATAAAAATATGACAATGCTTTACTCTGCAACATTGGCGAGTCAGTTTAAACGCAGCAGAAAAATAATGGGACACGATGCTACAATGGAAGTGGGAAGTTCACTGACGGTAACAATTGATCCCAAATCGGATTTATACAGAGAAAGAATTGACAAGGGAATAATTAAAACAGGAGAGCCTTTCTACCATTATGTTCCTGGCCAGAATGTTGATGCTGTAACATCTGCCACTGAACTATATTTTGCAGAGAGAGGTTTGCTTTATTCTTATGTAGGCGGAAGACGTTATAATACTACTCACCTGCATCTACGTGAATGGCTTGAGTGTATCAGAACAGGAAAACAACCCTCATGCGATATTGAACAGGGTTTTCAGGAGGCAATCACAGCCCACATGGGTACACGAGCTTATCTTGAAGGACGTACAATGTATTGGGACGCTGACAAAGAAGAAATTACAAGGGGTTAAGAAAAATCAAACAATATTAACTAACGGTTATTATTTTATAAGTTGGGGGATACTAATCTTCCAACTTTTTTTTATCTTTACAAAATGATAACAAACACATTAACAATCATGAGTCTAAGAGTATAAAGAAACAGATATTTTTAACCAAAAGAGGATTCCAATAGCTTGTACTGATCATTTATCAATCTAAATATATAATCTTAATGAAACAAAACAGTAATCTTTCAAGAAGAAACTTTTTAAAAAGTTCAGCTACAATAGGCACAATTGGTGCAGTAGGCTCAATAGGCGGTATACCTCTTTTAAGTTCATGTTCCCCTACCGTCAAAGAGGAAAAAAGGAAGGATCTTTTGCTACCTCAACTACTTAGTCAGGCTCCTGACGGACCTGTATTAAAAGCCGGCCTGGTTGGCTGTGGGGGCCGGGGTACCGGAGCAGCAATTGATTTTCTGAATGCGGGACCCAATCTTCAGATTGTAGCACTGGGAGATGTATTTCAGGACAAGATAGATGCTTGCAGAGACCTCCTGAAAAAAGAGAAAAATGTTGATATTCCTGATGAAAACTGTTTTATAGGCTTCGACAGTTACGAAAAAGTGTTAGATTCTGGAATTGATGTTGTTCTGCTTTGTACCCCACCCCATTTCAGACCAACGCATGTGGAAGCTGCTGTTAATGCAAGAAAACATATCTTCATGGAAAAACCTATTGCGGTTGATCCTGCAGGTGTTCGAAAAGTTCTTGCATCTGTAAAAAGAGCACAGTCACTCAAACTGAATATTATCAGTGGCACTATCCGTCGCTCACAAAAAGATTACATGGAAACCCGCAGAAGGGTCCTAAATGGAGAGATTGGAGACATAACAGGTGCTCATATTATTAGAAATGGCGGTGCTCTGTGGTTTCGAAGCAGGAGGCCTGAGTGGACAGATATGGAGTATATGCTAAGAAACTGGGTTAATTTTTGCTGGCTGTCGGGTGATCACATCACTGAACAGTTTATTCATGAAATTGATGTTATGAACTGGTATCTCGGTGAATATCCAATTAAGGCTTCCGGTTGGGGAGGACGCCAGAGAAGGGTAACAGGCGACCAGTTTGATTTTTTCAGCATTGAATACCTATATGATAATGGAATGAGAACTCATTGTGCAGCAAGACAGATTGACGGATGTTCGAATGGTAAAGTTGAGCAGATCAACTGCACAAACGGTTATGCTGATGCTGCCGGAAAACTGTATGATTTAAAGGGAAATGTGATATGGGAATACCCACTTCCTGAAAATAATAATGCAGATTCCGAATGGAGCGTTACAAATCCTTTTGTTCAGGAACACATTAATTTAGTTACAGCAATAAGGACGGGTAATACAGTAAATGATGGTGAAGATCAAGCCTATTCAACATTAGTTGCAATAATGGGCAGAGTTGCTGCATATACGGGAAGAGATGTGACATGGGATGAAATAATGAATGCTGATCTCTATCTTGGTCCACAAACATATGTCATGGGAAGTGTAGAAGGAATCAATGAGACTCCTCCTTCAGCAGGTGTTCAGCATAGTGAATAAGATAGTAACTAAAGGTATTATATCTACTGTGATCTAAACACTTAGGTATTAAATCTAAAATATAATCAAAATGAAAATACAAAGTTTATTAATACTAGTTTTATTAGTGTTAGGTTCGACCTTGACCATAAACGGGCAGGTTAAAAATAGTAATGAAAGTATAGAAAAGGATTTCTTCCCATTCTCGGTTTGGTATAGTGGAGGAAAGGCACGTGCACCAATGTTGAGTAAGATAACAGAATCATCTGAAGCAGAGTGGAGAAAAGATCTGAAACAGATAAAAGATCTGGGATTTAACACAGTAAGAACATGGGTTGAATGGGCAACCTGTGAGCCTGAACCGGGTAAATATAATTTTAATAACCTGGAGCTACTTATGAGTCTTGCTGAAGAGGTGGGCCTGAGAGTATTTATTCAGGTCTATGTTGACTCGGCACCCGATTGGGTAGCACATAATTTCCCACACGCACTATTTGAGGCTCAAAGTGGTGATATTGTAGTTCCACAATCAGCTCCCGGTGCATGTATGGATAACAGAGAGGTTGAGGATGCTATCCTGAACTTTTATAAAGAGACAGCTAAAGTAGCAAATAAGTATCCCAATTTGTTTGGTTGGGACTTATGGAGCGAGCCTCATATCATAAACTGGGCTTCACTTGATTATGTGCCAAATATACAATTCTGTTTCTGCGACGGTACACAAAACAGATTCAGAAACTGGCTGAAAGATAAATATCAGACTCTTGATAATCTAAATAGAGCCTGGTATCGTAATTTCACTGACTGGAATCAGGTAGAAGCACCCAGATTTAGTACAATACTAAGCTATACAGATTTTGTTGACTGGAAATCATTTATTTACGAAAAGCTTGTGGGTGATATGCAAGCAAGGTATAATGCCGTTAGGGAAGTAGATCCAACTAGTCTTATAACAGCACATGCAGTTGGGGCATCACTATTTCAGTCACCCCATGTAGGAGCGGGAGCAACAGACGATTTTCTTATGGCACGTCCTCTCGATTATTATGGAGTATCGATATATCCAAAACATAACAGGCCTGAAGGAGCATGGTCAACAACTACTCTACGTACGGTTATGGATTTCACAAGAAGTGCAAACCGTGAGAGTGGCGGTTGGTTTGTAGGTGAGTTACAAGCAGGTCTGGGTACCATTTCTCTGCTAATAAGCGACCCCGTAACCTCAAATGATCACTCAATCTGGGCATGGTCGGCAATAGCAAAAGGAGCCAAAGGTGTAAATATTTATGCTTACTACCCTATGTCGACTGGCTATGAAGCTGGTGGTTATGGATTAATAAATCTGGATGGAACACTAACAGAACGTTCTCTTAATGCTGGTAAGATTGCGGATGTTGTGAACAGGAATCAGGAGCTTTTTCTGAAAGGTATACCGGTTAAGGCTAAAGTGGGTATCGTGTATAATCCATTAACTCAAATGGTGGGAGGTATGCAGCGCCGAGATTACCCTGCCGCTATGAGTCAATCATTAATAGGTTATTATCAATCTTTTGCAAATCATAATGTTCCTGTTGACTTTATTCATAGAGAACATATCGAAAACCATGAGCTTTCACAGTATAAACTCATTATACTGCCCTATCCTATTATGTTCACAGAAAAGGCTGCTGAAGGACTCAGAGAATTCGTAAGAAATGGCGGCTATGTTCTTGCTGAAGCCAGATTTGGCTGGAACGACGATCGCGGATTTGCATCTGAAATAATACCGGGATTGGGCATGCATGACATTTTTGGTGTCAGAGAAGATGAAGTAAGAATGAGAGAGGATGTGACTCTCACTTTAAATAATTCAAAACACCCAGTTCTTGAAGGATTTAAATCTGGCGATGAATTAAAAGGTGCATTGTATTCACAATCAGTAAAACTTCTCGAAAATAGTAATGCCAGAGTTTTAGCCACTACAACTGAAGGTGATCCTGCAATAGTAAGTTCAAATTACGGTAAAGGTGAAGCAATGCTGGCTGGTTCATATCTGGGAATGGCCAATTTTAGTGATATAGTACCAAATAACGATAAGTTTTTTATAAATCTATTGAATTGGGCAAAAATTGAACGCCCTTTTATTACTTCAGAAGATGGAAGAATCAATGATCAGATTGAAGTAAGACTTCAAAACATTGATAGCGGGTATATACTTTTTCTCATCAACCACAGTTTTAATAATGAGACTGTTGACATCGATCTTAAAGTTGATTATGATGGTAAATTCTTACTGAGAGATGTAATAAATGAGGATAGCAAAATTTTAAACAGTAGTGGCAGTATATTAAAACTAAATCTATCAGTTAATAGCAGAAATGCCGGTGTTTTTGAAATTAATCGTGATGAGTGACAAAAAGATTATCTCAGTAGATATTGGAGGTACAAAAATATCCGGTGCACTGTTTTCTTTAAATGGAAAAATGAGCAACTACTCCAAAGTATTACTGGATGGTCGCTCCGGGAATGAAGCCGGTAAGCTTGTAACTGACTTATTAGACAATTTAATTTCAGTTCCAGGAGGTAACCTTTTAGAATTATCCGGCATCGGAATATCTGTACCAGGAATAGTTTACTCTGAGGAAGGCAGTGTTTGGGTACCAAATATAAAGGGATGGAATAATTACCCCTTGCTGAAAACAATAAAAGAACATCTGGAAAATAAGGAGATTCCTGTAATTATTGAATCAGACAGAACCTGTTACTTATGCGGAGAACTATGGCAAGGTGCTGCAAAAGGATCAAGAAGTGCTGTTTATATAGGTGTTGGCACTGGAATTGGGGCAGGAATAATGATTGACAACAAACTTCTTCACGGTGTTGGTGATATTGCCGGATCTGCTGGTTGGATGGCTTTACAAATACCATACAGTGATAAATACGATAGATGTGGTTGCTTTGAATATTATGCTTCAGGTAGAGGTCTTCGCGAAAGGACCATAGATTTTATTAAGCAAAACACTAAACGCCAAGGTGTTTTAACAGATAAAGTTATTGAAGACCTTACCACTAAAGATATTTTTGATGCTTATGATAAAGGTGACCGGATAGCAGCTAAAGTGATAAACAATGCTATTCAAATGTGGGGAATGGCGAGTGCTAACATTGTCAGTTTACTTAATCCTGAAAAGATTATCTGGGGTGGCGGTGTTTTTGGCCCTGCCGTGAAATTAATTCCTGACATATATAAGGAGTCATGCAAATGGGCTCAGCCAATCAGTATTAAGCAGGTAGAGTACCTTCCTTCGGGATGTTCGGGTGAAGCAGGATTAATAGGAGCAGCTTATTTAGTGTTAAAACAGATTTCAGATGCAAAACAGATATAACAAAACCAAAGTATTTATCGCGGCATGTATTGGCATGTCGTTCTTTGGAATATCAATGATAGTTCTGGGAGCAATTCTCCCTATTTTATCCGATAAGTTTGGTCTTAATACTGCTCAAACTACATCATTGGTGGCTTTTCTTCCAATTGGAATGCTGATAGGTTCGGTAATTTTTGGACCGATTGTTGACCAGCGTGGTTACAAAGGACTTCTGATTATCAGCAGTTTTCTGATATTGACCGGATTAGAAGGTGTAGTATTTCTTGAAAGTGTACACTTAGTAAAGCTTAGTATTTTTCTTATCGGTTTCGGAGGCGGAATTCTTAATGGCGAGACTAATGCCTTAGTGTCTATAATCTACGAAGATTCCAATAGAAACTCAATGTTAAGTTTTCTTGGTGCATTTTATGGTCTGGGGGCACTTGGTATTCCTGTTCTGCTAAGTACTTTGCTTAAAAACTATACTTTACAGCAAATTTTCACTGGCATTGGTTTTGTAATGTTCATACTTATAATATATTGTGCAGTAACTAAATATCCTGAAGCTACACAGAAACAGGGATTCCCTATTTCAGCCGGCTTTAGGTTACTAAAGAGCAGAGATTTACTACTATTGTCGCTTATTCTGTTTTTCCAGAGCGGTATAGAGGGAGTGGTTAATAACTGGACGGTTTTCTATCTTACCGACTTTGGTTTTCTAGAACACTCTAAAGCATTAATAACAATTACGGCTATGACGGCGAGTCTGACTGCTGCCCGACTCATCCTTGTGTCTTTGCTTAAAAAATTTTCGCAGAAAGGTATTTTGATTACAAGTATTTTAATAGCTATTGCCGGTGTGTCATTAATGATTCAGCCGGAATATATTACTTCACTTATAGGAATGATGCTTGTGGGATTTGGTATAGCATCTACTTTTCCGATTATTCTGGGAATCATAGGAGCAAAATATCCTACTATGTCGGGTACTGCATTCAGCATAGCATTGGTATTCGCTTTGCTGGGAAATAATATAATGAATAGTGTCACCGGAATTTGGCTTGATAAAAGTGGTGCATATGTCTATCCGTTAATTCTGGCGATTTGCTTTTTGACTATCCTTTTAATCTTCGGACTAGTAAAAAAATCGAATCAAGCTCCTGTTGAATCATAAAGCGGCAGCTTTTAAATATGCAACTGTCTCTATATATACTTAAAATAATAATATCATATAATTAACTATTTAAATTAAAAAATTATGTTAGCAAAGGAATGGTTGAAAAATGCTTATGAGGTGATGAACAATATCGAAAACACCCAATTAGATAATGTAAGAAAAGCAGCTGAAGTGATGGCTGATTCAATCGAAGCGGGACGATGGGTACACACATTCGGTTGTGGTCATGCAACAATTCCCGTAGAGGAAATGTACCCGCGTATCGGTGGTTTTGTGGGTTTTCATCCGCTAGTTGAACTCCCGCTGACATTTTTCACTCAGATTAAAGGCCAAATGGGAATACATCAATTTCTGTTTTTGGAAAGAGCTGAAGGATACGGTATTGAAGTTATGAAAAACTATGATTTTGATTCAAAGGATTGCATCTGGCTATTTTCGCATACAGGAATTAATGCTGTTAATATTGATATTGCTCTCGAAGCTAAGAAAAAAGGTATGAAGGTGATTGTTTATGGATCTGCTGAACAGACTTCAGGCAAGAAGCCACGCCATTCCTGTGGTAAAAACTTATTTGAACTTGCCGATGTTGTCGTGGATTCTTGTGTACCATTGGAAGATGCATCTGTACCGCTGAAGAATCATTTCGATAAAGTGGGTCCGCTTTCAACTATGGGATTTATCACTCTGGTCTGGGTTACAGTAACTACAGTAGCTGAAATCCTTGCCGACAGGGGTGTTAAACTGTTTATACACCCTTCACATAATTTACCGGGTGATACAACTGCTCATGAGCGACTTGATAATGCATTAACTGAATATAAAAAGAGGGTAAAGGTTTTGTAGTACACAATAATAGTGTATATCTCCAAAACTAAATAACATATATTAAATAGATTAAACAAGACCTCTCTTACACAATAATTTGTCAGGAGAGGTTGTTTTCTTTTGTTTACACTTAAACTATTTTGAAAATTATCACTATTTTTGTAAAAATCTATACAATCAATCAATTACTTATTATAAATACACTAACTATCTTATGACATCCAGAAGACAATTTTTAAAAACACTAGGCGGGGTATCTCTCCTGACTATTGTGCCCCGACATGTATTGGGGAGAGGCATGATTGCCCCGAGCGATCAGCTCACTAAAGGGATTATAGGTGTTGGAGGAATGGGCCGTGGGCATATACCTTATGATAACACTAGAGTAGTGGCAATGTGTGATGTTGATAAAAATCATCTATCACAGGCAGCAGCATTGGTTAAAGATAAAATTAATCTTTACCATGATTTCAGGGACCTTATCATTGACAAGAATGTTGATATTGTACATATCGCAACTCCTCCTCACTGGCATGGGATTATGTCGGTTGAAGCTGCCAAGGCAGGTAAGGATATTTTCTGCGAAAAGCCGATGACTCGTACAATCGGCGAAGGTAAAAGAATCAAAGAGGCAATAAAACAACACGGGAATATTTTCAGACTTAATACCTGGTTTAGATTCAAGGATCAGTTCTACGGATTGGGTACTCCTGTGAAGCCTCTGAAAAAACTTGTTGACAGTGGTATGCTGGGATGGCCACTTAAAGTGACTATCAGTAAGCATACCGGTTTCGACTGGAAATTCTATTGGGTGGGTAAAACTGATCTTGAACCACAACCGGTTCCTGCTGAATTAGATTATGATATGTGGTTAGGGCCGGCTCCTTTAAAGCCATATAATGTTCATCGTGTACATAATACCTTCCGTGGATATTGGGATTATGATGGTGGTGGTCTCGGAGACATGGGTCAGCACTATATCGACCCTGTGCAATATCTGCTTGGAAAGGATGATACCAGCCCTGTAAAGGTTGAGGTTGATGCTCCTCAACAGCATTTTGATGCTGTTGGCACTTGGCGCAGCATAACTTATACTTATGATGACGGTTGTCAGATTGTACTTTGGGGTGGTGATTATGGTGAACCAAATACACCTTACATTGCTGGACCAAATGGTAACGTTTACAGAAACTTTGTTTGTGACATCCCTGATTGGGAAAAGAAACTGGCTCATTTCCCTGAACCACAGGAGCAGAACACCGATTTCATTGAATGTATTCATAATAGACAGAAATATGCATTAAATGAAATAAACGGACATCGCTCTGCTACAATAGTTAATATGGGCGCCGTGGCACTGCAGCTTAACAGAACGCTGGAGTTTGACCCGGTTAAGGAGTTGTTTGTAAATGATGAGGAAGCAAACAGATTTATTGACCAGCCTATGCGTGCACCCTGGAGTATTTAATCTATAATTTTAATCGTATGAAATATATAAAGATAATTTTAATAGGTATATGTTTTTCTTTAGTGGCAGGATTATATGCCCAAATGCCACAGGGAAGAACAAATGCTACAATCGTTGCTGATGCTCTGGCACAACTTCCCGCAGATACACAAGGCAGATATAATCAAACAATTGCCGATCTGGTATCAACCGGTGAAGAGGGTTTACTTGACCTGATTAACAGAATGTATGCTCCCGGCAAAGGAAGTAATGAAACTGTTGAATATGCAATAAGCGGGTGGACTCACTATGTAGCGAAGGATAATGCTCTGCGTGCCGCTACTGCAAAGACTTTCGGAAAGGCATTAAGCAATCCTTTGGATAAGGATATAAAAGCTTATATAATCCGTCAGATTCGCACTATTGGCAGTGATGATGATGTTGAGACTCTTTCAGGCTTCCTGAGAGATGAATATTTGTCTGACCCTGCAGCACAGGCTCTTGTTAGCATTGGAACAATGAAGGCTAAAGTTGCATTGCTAAGTGCCCTGAACCCTTCTGCTCCCGAATTGGTTAAATTGAATATAATTAATGCTTTAGGTCAGACTGATTATAGCCTTGCTGAACCAGAAATTATAGGAATGCTTAATGATTCTAAGTCCGAGAAAATGCAACAAGTAGCTATTACAGCATTGGGAAACATTGGCACTAAAGCATCAGTTAAACCATTGCGTGTTCTTGCTGAAAAAAGTAATTTTGCTTATCAAAAGAATAATGCAACTGAGTCCTATATTAGTTTGCTTGGCAGATTAAACAGCAGCGAACCTAAAATAGTAAAAAAAGAGGCTGAAAGCTTACTCAAATCTGCAACAAAATTAAACAGGCAGGATTTGAAAATTGCTGCAGCAAGAATACTTCTGGAGCAGCCATCAGCAAATGTTTCCAAGGTACTTAACAATGCTATTAAAGATGGCGACCTGGCATATCTTACCGGAATAATGTACATATATCCTTTTCAGAATGACAGTAAATCGGTTGAACTTATTCAAAAAGAGATTGCTACAAACAAATCACCACAGGTACAGACAGCACTGATTTACTGGTTAGGGGAAAATCCAACTGTAAATGCTGTATCACTTTTAACCCGTCATGCAAATTCACCTGACAAAACAGTTCAGAAAGCGGCTACGCTTGCACTGGCTAAGGTTGGCGGAGATGATGCTTTAATTGCACTTGCAGGATTGCTTAAAAGCAGTGATGAACAGTCGGTTACTTTTGCCAAAAATGCACTAATGAGCTTTGATGGTGACATAGCTTATACACTTGCATCAGTATTTAATGACTCTCAAGCTCTTGGCAAAAAAGCAGTTCTCGAGCTGATAGCTAATCGCAAAATGGATGATCAGTATAATTTGGTTTACAACCAGATGTTTATAGACGACAAAGAGGTGAAAGCAGCTGCAGCCAACGCACTGAAGGATGTTTCTACTGAAGAGAATCTTCCTGACCTGTTT
Organism: Fermentimonas sp.; assembly: GCA_028683355.1. Lineage (GTDB taxonomy): Bacteria > Bacteroidota > Bacteroidia > Bacteroidales > Dysgonomonadaceae > Proteiniphilum. The sequence continues at coordinate 9,038 of JAQUIZ010000042.1, read as the reverse complement.
ACTCTTCTTGAAAAATCTGATACTGATTACGTTCCGGCAATTCAGCAAGCAATAAATGCTGCACTTAAGAATCTGCCAAGTGATGAGCAGATTGAGACAGTGACCGGCAGAATGACCAAATCACCTAACAGACACCTGTATTACAGCGCACTTGCTGGAATTGGTTCTGATGATGCAATTAATGAAATCACTAATGCTTATAAAAATGAAACTGGCTCAAACAGAGATGCAGCATTTGATGCACTTTCAAATATAAGTTCATTTCATGTGATTTATCCTATGTTGGATGTCATTCGTTCGAGCAATGACAATAAAGAAATTGAAAAGGTTGTCGATGCAATTATCAATGTAATTCGCAGGTCTGATGAAACGGGCAGTATTAAATACCTCTATTTGAGAGAAGCGATGGAGTTTGCTCAAAACGACAGGCAGAAAAACACCATACTCAGACAGTTGGGCAGTACAGGTCAGTATCAGGCTATGCTTTTTGCAGCTCCTTTCATGGATGTTCCTGCACTTAGTGAATCTGCAGCATCGGCTGTTATGAATATCGGCATTTCTAACCCTGCATTCGCAGGTAAAGAAACAACTGCTGTTTTAAACAAGGCTGCTAAAACACTCTCAAATCCAGATGCAGACTATCAACGTCAGTCGATCAACAAGTTCCTTTCTGAAAACCCGACTGATGGTGGATTTGTTTCTCTTTTCAATGGTGAAAATCTTAACGGATGGAAGGGTCTTGTTGCCAATCCTATCGTAAGAGCAAAAATGAGCGCGAAGGAACTGACTGCAGCACAGGTAAAAGCTGATCAGCAGATGGCTATGGACTGGAAGGTTGAAGATGGCCAGATTGTATTTGACGGTAAAGGATATGATAATCTCTGTACTGAAAAACAATATGGAGACTTCGAGATGCTGGTTGACTGGAAACTGTACCCTGGAGCAGAACCTGATGCAGGAATCTATCTTCGTGGCACTCCTCAGGTACAGATGTGGGATACAGCCAGGGTTGATGTTGGTGCACAGGTAGGCTCAGGTGGTCTCTACAACAATCAGACTCATATGAGCAAGCCGCTTAAACTGGCTGATCAGAAAGTGGGTGAATGGAACAGTTTCCTTATCAGAATGGTTGGAGAAAGAGTGTCTGTATGGCTGAATGGTGAACTGGTTACAGACAACGTGGTGCTTGAAAACTACTGGAACAGAAATCAACCAATCTTCCCCGTTGAACAGATTGAATTGCAGGCTCATGGCAGTAAAGTAGCATACAGGGACATATATATCAAGGAAATACCACGCCCTGAACCATTTGTTCTTTCAGAAGAAGAAAAATCCGAGGGGTTTAAAGTGCTCTTCGATGGAACTAATCTTGATGAGTGGACAGGAAACAAGGTAGATTATACTACAGAGAGCGGAAATATTGTTCTCTATCCGCCTACTACCGGTTCTGGTGGTAATCTTTACACAAAAGATCAGTTCGATAACTTCGTTTTCCGTTTCGAATTCATGCTCACTCCCGGTGCAAATAACGGATTAGGTATCCGCACACCTATGGAGGGTGATGCCGCATATGTAGGAATGGAACTTCAGATATTAGATAATGATGCACCTATTTATGAGAACCTTGAGATATATCAGTATCACGGTTCTGTATATGGTGTGATTCCAGCTAAAAGAGGTGCGTTGAAACCATTAGGTGAGTGGAACTATCAGGAAGTAATTGCTGATGGTGACAACATTAAGATCACTCTTAACGGAACCACGATACTGGATGGCAATATACGAGAAGCTTCAAAGAATGGAACCCTGGATGGACGTGATCACCCGGGCTTACTAAACGAAACCGGACACATCGGTTTCCTGGGACATGGCTCACCTGTTAAATTCAGAAATATCCGGGTTAAGGAACTATAGAAATTAACACTTCTTTTATACAATATATAGATTAACGGGAGGGAAATAAAAAAATTTCCCTCCCGTTTTTTAAATATAAAAATCTATACATGAAATCTATTTTAGTCTTACATAGGCCTTATCTCGGCCTTATATTGCTCTTTCATCGCTCTTTCATGTAAGACCCGGATAAGAAGAATATTTAAGTGAAATTAGAGAAATGTTAGATTAAGATACGTACGAACTACACTGTAAGTTTCATGCCTCCCCATGCTGCCAGTAAGCCCAATACTACACTTGACAAAGTATATAATGCAAACAAGCCCCACTGATTAGTCTCAATCAAGCGCAAATTTTCAAAAGCAAAGGTAGAGAATGTAGTATATCCACCGCAGAATCCCACTATAAAAAGCAAACGGAATGTCTGATTATCAGGCTGATGTGCAAGCATCCATCCGGCTATAGCACCAATAAGAAAACATCCTGTAATATTCACTGCCAATGTACCGGCAAACGTCCATTCCGGGGTTGCATACCTGATTACTAAACGGGAAATAATAAAGCGAAAGATACTGCCGATACCTCCGCCAATACCTACATAAAGAATATCCTTCCACATATATGTGTAGTTTTGTTGCCTGCAAAGGTATTGATAAAAGTATATATTTAACAATAAAAAATCAATATCTGGTAATATCAAATTTGTTTTTGTGTTTTTTAAATAAAAAATAACAGGTTATCTCAGCATTAAACGACTTTTTATGTATAGATTTGTAAGTTACGTTAAATGATTGCACAGGAATTAAATTTAACAATATAATAAAATAACATGCTATGGCTACAACTGCTAAACTTTACACTCTAAGCTTAAACAACACGAAAACATACCTGATTGCCACGGTATTTATTGTTGGCAACCTCCTGTTGCCTCAGCTTGCACACTTGGTTCCTCAGGGCGGATTTATTTTTCTGCCAATCTATTTCTTCACATTAATTGCTGCTTATAAGTATGGTATTCACGTGGGACTGCTCACTGCAATACTTTCACCACTTGCAAACAGTCTGATTTTCGGCATGCCTCCGGTAGCGGTTCTTCCGGCAATAATGATCAAATCGGCAATTCTGGCTGTTGTTGCGGCAATGGCTGCTAAACATTTTGGTAAAGTATCGATAATTGGCATTCTTCTGGCAATTATTGCTTACCAGGTTATCGGTACAGGTATTGAATGGGCAATGACACAAAACTTTTTGGTTGCTGTTCAGGATTTCCGTATAGGTTTACCGGGAATGTTAATTCAATTGATTGGAGGTTATTTTGTTCTTAAAGCATTGGCTAAAGTCTGACCTTATACTCCATAGCCTTAATTACATAAAATGATAGATTACAAATCATTTGAAGATGTTATGCAACGGTTTCGTGAAATACAATTTCACGAAACTTTCGATATGATAGTTGCAATTGCCAATGGTGGTATTATTCCCGCTGCGATCATCAATCAAAAGTTGAACATTGAGATGCAACTTATAAAAATAAACTTACGCGACCCCAACCAGAAGCCAAAGTATGATAGTCCTAAATTGATTTCTCCAATAGAATTTGAGTTTATGGATAAAAACATTCTTTTGGTTGAAGATCGCATAAAAACAGGGGCGACTGTACAATTCGCCATCGATCTTTTACATGGTGCCAGGCAAATTAAAACATTCGCTGTAAACGGAAAAGCAGATTATTCACTTTACAATGAGTCATGCTTCAATTTTCCCTGGATTATATGAGAAGAATTGCTGTTTTATTTATTTTCTGTTTATCAGTATTAACCCCTCTACTTAGCAATAATACGTTTTTTATTGCTATTGAAGAGTCAGGTGGTTTAAATGATACTGTCAGACTGGATGAGGTAATTGTTACAGGCACAATGCCTAAAGTAAATCTTCGCAATGTGCCTATGAGTATTTCGGTAGTTTCCGGAAATAAAATTACCGATAGAATGCAACCCTCACTCCTACCCTTGCTAACAGAGGAAGTACCCGGACTATTCATCTCACAACGAGGTGTGATGGGATATGGTGTAGCAGCAGGAGCTGCCGGTGGAATGAATATACGAGGAATAGGAGGTTCACCTACTTCGGGAGTTTTAGTGCTGATTGACGGACATCCGCAATATATGGGACTGATGGGACATCCTTTGGCAGACAGTTACCAGTCAATGATGACAGAACGTGTGGAGGTCGTTCGCGGACCTGCATCCGTATTATATGGCTCAAATGCTATGGGTGGTGTTATCAACATAATCACCAGGAAACAAGAGTCAGACGGAAGTCACAAATCAGCCCAAATTTCTTATGGTAGTTACAACACACTAAATGCTGAGGTGTCAGGCGGAATGAGAAAGAATCAGTTCTATACTAATGGCAGTATTGGCTACAGCCATTCCGACGGTCACAGGGTGAATATGGATTTTGAACAGTTTACCGGATACGCCAAGGCTGGTTACGATTTCACAGGTAGCTGGAGTAGTTTTATTGACCTTAATCTGTCTAAAACCTTGAGTTCGAACCCGGGACCACTACCTAATCCAATTATTGATAACGATGCTGATATCCTTCGTGGAGTAGCATCTGCATCTTTGGAAAATGATTTTGCATATACTTCAGGTGCTGTGAAGTTATTCTACAATTTTGGGACTCATAAGATTAATGACGGTTACCAGGCTTTCATAACGCCAACCCAACCAGGGGTGCCTCCGGAGCATCGTTTTCGCTCAAACGACCAAATGTTTGGTGTATCAGCTTATCAGTCGTACAGCTTCTTTGAAGGAAATAAAACAACTGCTGGGATTGATTTACAGCGTCTTGGAGGTAAAGCATTGAATGTATTTCCTGAAGATCGTGCAAGAGATTCAACTCAGGTGGATATTCACATAAATAATATTGCAGGTTACCTGAATATGCAGCAGACAGTTCTGAATAACAGATTAACACTGAATGCAGGTATACGGCTTGATCATCACGAAATAAACGGTTCGGAATGGATTCCGCAGTTTGGATTAAGTTTCACACCTACTGCATATACTTCGATAAAAGCTATTTTCAGCAAGGGTTTCAGGAATCCTACAATCAGGGAGATGTACATGTTTCCTACCCGAAATCCAAATTTAGAAGCAGAACGGCTGATGAACTATGAGATATCGCTGCTTCAAGCGCTGCCGGAGACAGGAATAAGTCTGGGTGTTAATCTTTTCTACATCAAAGGCGATAATATTATCCAGGTTCAAATGGTGGAAGGAAGGCCTTTGAATGTTAATTCGGGAGAGATAGAAAATAAAGGATTTGAACTGACCGCTAATTATAATGCATCCGATAATCTAAGGTTTTCAGCAAACTACAGCCTGCTGAATATGACTAATAAGATCATAGGAGCCCCTGAACATAAGCTTTATGTAAATGGAAATTATACTATTGACAAGTGGCACTTTTCTACCGGCCTGCAGTATTTAGGAAATCTGTATACATCAGTCACACCTCAACCGATTACAGAAAATACATGGTTATGGAATGCAAGGGTTAACTTTGCAGTACTTGAATGGCTGAACATCTTTGTAAGAGGCGAGAATTTGCTTGGTCAGGAATATGAAATAAATGCCGGCTACCCTATGCCGGGTGCAACCGTTTTCGGAGGATTACGGATCGATTTATAAATAATCGAGTTTAATGTTGACTTAAAAGGGTATGAAAAATATCCGGTTTGAGATTGTCAGAACTGAAAACTGAAATATCCAATAAAATTAAATATTATGGACAGACGGAAATTTTTACGTTCAGTAGCACTTACAGGAGCTGCGATTACTACTATGAAGGAAGCTGATGCCATGAGCATACTTTCACAATCTTTTCAAACCACTAACGCCGCTGCCAAATATGATTTGGTAGCTGTTATGGGTGGAGAACCTGAAGCTATGTTTCGCAAAGCTATCGAAGAGATGGGAGGTATAAAAAACTTCATCAGCAAAGGCGATAAAGTGTGCGTAAAGCCCAATATTGGTTGGGATCAGCCTGTAGAAATGGCTGCAAACACTAATCCAAAACTAATCACAGAAATTATCAAACAATGTTTTGAAGCGGGCGCTTCAGAGGTTAAAGTATTTGATCATACATGTGACGACTGGCGCAAATCTTATGCAAACAGCGGTATAGAAGATGCAGCAAGAAAAGCTGGTGCAGAGGTATTACCTGCTCATCAGGAATCTTATTATAAAACTGTATCAATACCAAAAGGCAGAAGCCTGAAAAGTGCAAAGATTCACCAGGCTATAGTAGACAGTGATAAATGGATAAATGTACCTATACTTAAAAATCATGGTGGGGCACAGCTTACCATTTCAATGAAAAACTATATGGGTATAGTTTGGGACAGAGGTTTTTTCCACGCAAACGACTTACAACAATGTATTGCAGATATATGCACTTATGAGAAGAGACCTGTATTGAATATTGTTGATGCATACCGACTGATGAAAACTAGCGGACCAAGAGGCAGATCGCTTTCAGATGTTGTACTTTCAAAAGGTTTGTTTATGTCTCAGGATATTGTTGCCGTTGATACTGCAGCAGCAAACTTCTTCAACCAGGCACGTGAAATGCCGCTTGATAATGTAACACATATTTCAAAGGCTCAGCAATTGGGGCTTGGAACTATGGACCTCGACAAACTTAATATCAGAAGAGTTCGTATATAACTTTAATCTTAAGATTAATAGATTCACAACTCTTGATAACCCGATTATTGATCGGGTTATCAAGATGTATTTAAACAAATGAAACGAGCATGCTAAAAAAAATTCGTGTAACATTGTCTGTTATAATAGTTTTCCTGATAACCTTTTATTTCTTGGATTTCAGGGGATTTCTACCCGATAGCCTCACATTTTTAACAGAGATACAATTTATCCCTGCACTACTTTCTTTGAATGTAATTATACTACTGTCTCTAATATTATTAACTCTGCTATTTGGAAGAGCCTATTGTTCGTCAATCTGTCCTATGGGTGTGTACCAGGATTTTACAGCATGGCTGTCAAAGAAATTCAATAAAAAAAAGAGGTACAGATTCAGTAAGGCTAAAAACATACTTCGCTGGAGTGTTTTGAGCGCTACAGTTATCGCCTTTATTGTAGGGTTCAACTTTTTAGTTGGTCTCCTTGACCCTTACGGAGCTTATGGCAGAATGGTTACTCACCTTTTCAGGCCCGGCTATCTGGCAGGGAACAATCTACTTGAAACAATCTTCACCTCATTTGGCAATTATTCATTTTACAAAGTAAGCATCTATACTTTAAGCGTCTCCTCAATGATTATATCATTGATTACTCTACTAGTAATCGGCTATATGGCATGGAGAGGAGGAAGGACATACTGTAACACAATTTGTCCGGTTGGAACTACACTCGGTTTCTTAAGCAAATTCTCACTTTTTAGAGTTCAGTTTGTTGACGAGAAATGCAACATGTGCGGACTCTGTTCAATGAAATGCAAAGCATCCTGTATTGATTCAAAGAAAAAAGAAATAGATTACAGCAGATGTGTTACCTGCTTCAACTGCATTGAAGTCTGCAATCGTGAAGCAATGAAGTATAAAATAGTAAAACGAAAGAAAAAAACATTAACCGATGCTGTTCCTGCTTATACTTATGTTAAAGAAGGATTGCCACTTGAGTTTACAAATCATAATAAGACAGAATTGCCCAAGATTGCAGTTAAAACTGTGAATGAGTCGAAGCGACGTTTTCTATCAGCATCTCTGGTGACAGGTCTCGCCGCGGGTAAACTTCTTGCTCAGCAGATTTCAGGAGATATTCTTCCAAAAAGAGAACTTAAAAGGCAGACTCCTATCGCTCCTCCGGGCGCACTATCCTTTGACCATCTGCGTGAGAAATGCATCTCCTGCCATTTATGTGTAAGCAAATGCCCTTCACGTGTTATTAAGCCTGCACTACTGGAGTATGGCCTTGGGGGGATAATGCAGCCTAAGCTATATTTCGATCGTGGCTTTTGCAATTATGACTGTACAATATGCGGCGATGTATGTCCGACAGGCGCCATCCTTCCATTATCAGTTGAAGAAAAAAATCACACACAAATGGGACAGGTACAATTTATACTTGAAAACTGTATCGTCTATTACGACGAGACAAGTTGCGGTGCGTGCTCAGAACACTGCCCCACTCAGGCAGTTCACATGGTTCCATACAAAGGTCATCTTACAATTCCTGAAACAGACATCTCTATATGCGTAGGATGCGGCGGCTGCGAGTATGTCTGCCCGGCCATTCCTTTTAAGGCAATATACGTGGAAGGGATAGACACTCAAAATATTATTGAAATTGAAAATGAAGAAATAGAGGAAATTGTGATAGATGATTTCGGGTTCTGAATTCAGTTTTTATTTTTGATGATATCATTGAAAGAGACTGGATAATTCTCATTTAGCAATGATTTGTACTCTTTAGTAAAGGACTTATAGCTTTCATGAGACTGGCCACCCTTTCCTTCTTTATGAAATTATAAGAAGTGCCGCTATTCTATGTACCTTGTGTTTATCCGGGTTTTAGCTGGCATAACCTTAGCCAAGTTAAATTCCCTTCCGATCATTACTTATGGCTGACAGGTGAAGCTGCAAAAATGTTACGCAAAGAAAAACCTTTGTCTCTGGTTATACCAGAAAGAAATCAATAAACTACAAGTATAACAATATATTAAAATTAAATTTTTAACAATAAAAGCATGGATTTTTCATTAAAGAGCAATTTGACTAGATTAAAGGGTATAAATCGAGTAAAATCTTACACTTACTCATTTTTATTTTCTATATTTTTTTCTACAGTTTTCTTATCTTGTGAAACAAGCAATAAAATACAGAATAAACAACCAGTTGATTATGTAAATCCCTATATGGGAAATATTAGTCATCTCCTTGTGCCAACCTTCCCAACTATTCACATGCCTCATAGTATGTTGAGGGTGTATCCTGAACGGGAAGACTATACAGGCGATGTACTAAAAGGTCTTCCTATAGTTGTTACTAGCCACAGGGGAAGCTCAGCGTTTAATCTGAGTCCTTTCAGTGGAGACAGAGAAGAATTAGTGCC
>JAQUIZ010000164.1 GCA_028683355.1 Fermentimonas sp. | reverse complement strand
GTGGAGAATATCGGAGTCGAACCGATGACCTTTTGACTGCCAGTCAAACGCTCTAGCCAGCTGAGCTAATCCCCCTAAATTTGAATTATTGATTGTAATTTTACCGTCATCACCTCAATAATGCGCTGCAAAGATAGAGAATTTATGTATATTTGCAATTCAAATGTGATAGAAATTACGTAAAAAATCTTTCCGATGATTGTTTTCAATACAACTTTCCATATAGATGAGTCACTTCATGAAGAATTTATAGAATATATGCTGCAGAAGTTTATACCCATGTCAACAAAAAGTGGCATTTTAACTTCAGCACGGTTTTCACGCGTTTTTGGAAGTGATAAGGATGAAGGTCTTTCTTTTGCGATGGAGTTTCAGGTTGCCGATATTAATCAATTAGAGAAATGGAATAGGGAAGAGAGTAAAGTTGTACATAGTGAGCTTATGGAAAAGTTTAAAGAAAAACTGGTTGGTTTTTCTACCGTAATGCAGACTATTGATTATTAAACGTTAGAGCTTACCATGCATAAATCCTCTATTCAGAAAGAGCGTATAATTATGGGAATCGACCCGGGTACCCAGGTAATGGGTTATGGCATACTTCGTATTTTGGATAACAAACCATCTATGGAGGCTATGGGTGTAATGAATCTCGGAAAGTATGGTGATCATTATCTGAAACTGGCAAAAATTTACTCAAGAATTATTGGGCTGATTGATGAATATCTACCTGATGAACTTGCTATAGAGGCCCCTTTTTATGGTAAAAATGTGCAGAGTATGTTGAAGCTTGGAAGAGCACAAGGTGTTGCAATGGCTGCAGCAATTTCACGAGATATTCCAATATTTGAATATGCACCGCTGAAAATAAAAATGTCCATTACTGGTAATGGTAGGGCTGCAAAAGAACAAGTGGCCTATATGTTGCAGAAGATTTTGCATATTCCTGATGATAAAATGCTTCCACAACTAGATGCTTCTGATGGACTTGCAGCTGCTTTATGTCATTTCTATCAGTCGGGAATATCTTCCGGTGATAAAAAGTATAAGGACTGGAAAGATTTTGCAAATAAACATCCTGATAAAGTAAACCGTTAGTTAAAAACGGTAATTTTTTTTACTATTTTTGAACTGATTTAACTGTAATTTTTTATCTTTGTCATATGAATCGACTTGTGACTCATATTGAATTCTTGCTGCACGAGCACAATTGTGTAATTATACCTGATCTCGGAGGATTTGTTGTAAACACAACAAACTCACACAGAGATGGAGTTGCGCTGTTTTATCCACCTGTATGTGAACTGGTTTTCAACAGAGAACTGACTTATAACGATGGGCTTCTTGCTGAATCGTACATGAAAACATACGATCTTTCGTTTGAAGCTGCAATGATAAGGATTGAACAGGAAGTTTCTGAAATGAAGAAGCATTTGAGAGATCAGCGTTCATTAAATCTTGGCAAACTGGGTTCATTTACCCTGTTTGATGATAACAGGTTTACTTATAAACCAGGAAGTTTTATTCGTCCTGCTTTCTTTGGTCTTAGCATGGCTAGATTGAAACCTTTGATTCAATTGCAGAAGCCTGTAAGCCTGACTGAAGCAAACAGGGATATCAGATCTGAAAGACAAATCAACAAGACTCGTAATTTACGATCCGTAAGTGTTGCCGCAGCGACTGTAGCTGCAATGGTATTAATAATGTTCTTTATGCCGATGAGCGATAGAACTGTCGATCGTCATCAGTCTGCTAAAATATCATATGAAACTGAATGGCTTCATCCTAAAAGCAATAGGGTGAGCGAAATTAATATAGAGAGTAATGTATCGGAAGTGGCTGAATTTCCAGCTTCAGAGGTAGTAGATATTACTGATGATACTCCCAGTTTTTATATTATTATGGGGGTGTTTAAAGGAGATAAGTCTGCCACACGTCTTGCCGAGTCGCTAAGAGCTGATGGTTTTACCGGAACAAACTTTCTGGAAAGGAAAGACCGTATTGATGTTTATGCCGCATCATTTAATAATGAAGCGGATGCTGAGGATTATTTAAGAAAAGTGCATAAACAATATCCTAAGTATTCAGATGCCTGGATTTTAAAACGATAATTATTTTTAATTATGTCCCTAAAAAGAAATATTGTATTAGGTTTTATTTTCTATTGGGTATATGAGATGTACCAGAATAGAAAGAGAATGGTTCCACCGACAGATAGATTTAGGTTTCCAGATTTTTAGTGAAAATATAGTTATCCCCGAATATAAAACATCGGGGATTTTTTTAATACATTCTTGTACTTCTTATTATATTTGTGCGTATGATTTTATTCTTGCATATAGTATAAAATGAAGAAATGATTAAATAAGTTAAGATTTAAATCCAATTTTTTGTTTTAGGAAAGATTGTTTTAACAGGTAAGTAATTTAAAATGAATAAAATAAATCAGGAAGACAGGTCGTTGAGCTTGAATTATCCTAAACCAGATCCTTATGGTTCTTTGTCTATGCCAGTTTACCATGCTCTTGCGTATGAATTTTCTACAGCTGAAGAGATGGAGGATGCTTTTTGCGGTCGAACTGACGAGCATACTTATTCAAGAGTGACAAACCCAACTGTACAATATTATGAAGAGCGTGTAAAGATTGTAACAGATGCTTATGGTGTTACTGCACTCAATTCAGGAATGGCAGCAATCAGTAATACCTTCCTTACCATAGCATGGAGTGGGAGCAATATTGTCACATCAAGACACTTGTTTGGTAATACATATTCCTTTTTCGTAAATACTTTAAAAGCTTTTGGTGTTGAAACTCGTTTTTGCGATGTTACTGACCCAGTTGATGTTGCTGCTAACCTGGATGAGAACAGTTGTGCTGTATTTGTTGAGGTTATATCTAATCCCCAGATGGAGGTAGCTGATCTGAAGAGTCTAAGCAGAGTGGCACATGAAAATAATGTTCCGCTTATTGCAGACACAACAATTGTGCCTTTTACATCATTTAAAGCAAAAGATTTTGGTATAGATATCGATGTTATCTCAAGCACTAAATATATTTCAGGCGGAGGAACCAGTCTTGGTGGACTAATTATTGATTACGGAAAATTCGACTGGAAACATTCACCTAAACTAAGTTCTTTATCTGTTGTAACAGAATCAGCATTTCATTATAAACTGCGCAAAGAGATTCACCGTAATATGGGTGCTTATATGACTCCTGAAGTGGCTTTTATTCAGTCGCTTGGACTTGAAACTCTGAGTGTCAGGTACGAAAGGCATTCTTCAAGTTGTTTGGAGCTTGCGAAAAGACTTAAGACATTACCAGGGATTAAATCAGTTAATTACACCGGTTTGGAAGATAATGTATGGTATGAGGTGAGCAAAAGTCAGTTTGGTGATTACCCTGGTGCTATGCTTACTTTTGACCTTGAATCAAAAGAAGCTTGTTTCAGGTTTATGAACAGACTCCAAATAATACATCGGGCAACTAATCTCTTTGATAACAAGTCTCTTATAATACACCCTGCAAGTACTATTTATGGAACATTTACTTCGGAACAACGATCAGATATGGGTATAAAAGAAACCACACTCCGTCTATCAGTAGGACTTGAGAGTGTGGATTCGTTGTTTTATGAAATAAGACAGGCTTTAGAGGAGTAAGCTTAATGTCTAACATCATATACTTCCATATCTTATTCTTCCAGAAGAGAGTCAATCAGTTGATTGAAATCCTTTTTAAATTCCTCATAAAATAATCCGGTAGCCGGTCCGTTAAAGCCGGTATGCACTTTACGCACTTTACCCTGTTTGTCAATATATAATGTTGTTGGGTAGCTTGAGAAATTCTCCAGTTCAGGCAATGCACCTGCAACATTTTCTTTGCCAACGGCACCACCAAAAAGTAAAGTGTATTCTGTGTTGTATCGTTCTTTAAGCTGAGTAAGCGATCTTTTGCCATAATCGAAATCATCTTTCCTCTCAAAAGCGATACCAATGATTTCAACTCCACGATCTCTGTTTTCCTCATACCATGGTGCAAGAAATGCCATTTCGTCGAGACAGTTGGGACACCAGCTTCCTAGAATAGATACGATAATCACTTTACCCTTATACTTTTCATCTTTAAGTGAAACAATATTTCCATTAAGATCAGGTAGTTCAAAGCTTAAAGTTTCATATCCTTCCTTTAGTCCAGCTAGTGAGTATGGGTCAGTTAATTCTGCAGCATCATTTTTCGTACCTAATATGCGTGTAGTTCCCCTTGTTGTATAGAATGTTCCTTCGAAACTATTTTCACCCGTGAAATTAAATTCAAAATAATAAGGACTCAATCCACTGAATGCAGAAAGTTGTACTCCTTTTTCTGTATAAGTTCCTTCTAGATAGCGTAAATCACCAGAAAGTGTTAGTATTGAGCCGGTAATTATACTGTTGTCAGTTTTGAAAATCCCAACGTTACGTGTTGTATCTCCCTGTTCACCTATGAAAAGAACATCCCATTTACCATCTATTTGTTGTAAAGCTGGCTGTTCTACAGGTTCAAATCTGTTGTTAATTCCGTATGTTGCCCTAAAAGGTACACCCGGATCATTTTCTATATAGTTTTTTATGAACTTGCCATCTATTTGATTATCAGTCAGAGTGCCTTTTATTACTGCGTCGTATGCGACAATAGGAATTATCAGTGTGTCATTGTTGAATGTAACTCCTTCGAGATCGAATCTCTCTTCTCCGTTTAGCAGTGTAACGGTTGAAGAGTCGTAAGTAGTATTACTAACTTCAAATAAAAATGGCGCCTTTTTGTTTTCAGCAACCTCAAGCTCGCCCAACCAAGTTCCGGTTTGCAGTTTATCTGTTTCGTTTTGTTGGCTACATGAGGATATCACTATAATCAGTGCTGTCAGTATGAATAATGTATTATATTTCATATTTAATTTTAGTTGAGTATATTTTATAAAGAATACTTATAAACATGTGTTTAATCTTTTTTCAGTCTATACGACTGTAAATTTACATGTTTTTATTTAAACACCCATAGTTTGGTTTCAATTACATCATTTCCCTGTTT
>JAQUIZ010000163.1 GCA_028683355.1 Fermentimonas sp. | reverse complement strand
TTGGGGATACGGAGTACTACAGTGACAGTGAAAAATCTGCTATGTTTGAATTCTTAAAGTCTCTGCAATGAAGGAATAGTTTATCTAAAGTTGAGTGTGTAACTTTGCTTTAATGGTAGGGTAAATGTGCCCAACTTTAGATAATGTTGAACTTTAGATAATAACGCTTTGGTTCTCCCAAGAGGTATAAATAACGCTGTACCCCCTACACCTCTCGGTCGAATCCTGTCAGGCGCTCGGGTTGCTCTCCAGCATTGCCCTATCCTCCTGGCAGGCAAGATTAATAGTATTATACCCATGTATTGGAATTCTATTTACACAAGAGTTTTGACAAACCCCGAAACATTGTTTCCGTTGCCGCCTCTTGAAGAACAACACCGTATCGTCGAAAAACTTGCTAAACTCCTTCCATGCTGTGAAGGATTAGTTGAATAAACACAAGCCTTGAGAATCGTGGCTTTATCCAAATATGTTTTAGCTTGCCAAAATGGGGAGACGACTAAAAAAGTGTCTCCCATTTTAGCGTTACCCGTTTTTGTGTTTGGTTTTATCTACCAGTACCCATTCTTGCTTGTTGGTTTTAGTTGGAGGGACCCTATTTCCTCCGACGAAAGTAGATTCAGTTTTGCCGCCAACGGGTTTGTATTGACCAGATACCGAAACGGTTTGTCCAGTTTTAATCTTCATAAGAATACCCCCGTAAAATAATAATTAATTCCTACCCAGAACAATATCACCGGTGTTTTCCAATTTGTAATGATCACAAGCCTTACTCGGGATATCGCATTTAACATGTGGTTTTATCGTGCCTTTGTTACCATCGTATTCATAGTAGATAGTCTGGTCTTCACATTTACCTGTCCAGTTCATGAGAAGATTCATTGCCAGACCAACTGCTGTTCCGGCCAGAACGGAATTAGGCCAGATTACTTGCGGCCTTATACCAGCATCACCATATGCAAGGGTTTCTTTAGCCAGAACTGCGTCATTAATAAAGTCATAACATCTCATACAAGGGTATCCGGGGATGCTGGCAAATACCTGACCAAACATTCTGGGTATGTTGTTTTGATCATTTCTAACATCCATACCGATGTCAATGTAGGGAATCAATGCGCGACGAGCTAAAGACTCAAGTTCAGCCCGATTCTGATATCCATCCAGGCAACCAAAGATAATATCGCACGTTTTTAAATCATCGGGTTGATCTTGCCATCGTTTACTGATACAGGATATTCGTGCGTCTGGAAGCAGGCCTCGGATAAGTCTTTCCGAAATAAATAGCTTGGGGAGTTCTTCTTCAACATCATGTTTTGTAGCGCCAACCAGACGATTTAGGTTAGTGTCGGTGATTTTATCAAAATCATATAATATATAATTTTTGAAACCAATATGCGCCAGCTGTTGGACTATTTGCGAACCTCCACCCCCGAGACCCACTACCCCAATTGCACAGGTCTCAAGTACATGATCTAAATTATGACCAAGAAAGGATTGCCGATTATTTTTTGCACTCATATCAAAAATCCTCCCGATGCGTTTAAAGATAATGGCAGGTTAACAATCGTATACCGAAAGATATCGATAGGTGATTCATGTTGGGGCGGCCATACCCGAGCCATCATTTTATCAGTACTTAGGAGTAAAAAGCCGTGTGTCATACCCGGGGCGGCATTTCTAAATGATCTTAAAAAAGTAGGATGATCAGCACGGTCATCTCTACTGAATATGGGCCGGCCACTTTTATTATGAATATGAGTATGGAGAATACCTTCTTTGTTCACATCGGCACGTTTCATTGCGAGTGCAATTGCCCGATGATCAATACGAGCTCCTACTGAGCTGTCTTTTATATAAAATTGATCTGGGATGGATTCGTATCCGGTCACTACCAAAACTGAATCACCGGCAGGTTTGGTAAAAACATAGCCGACACGTTCAAAGGCAAAGGGATGGGAGCGACGTAAGTCGCTCCGCATCTCCTGATGAATTGATTGAGGCATGCGAAGTTGTATCATGCTACTAGCCCCCTTAAATGGTTGATCACCATATTAAGCAGAGGCATATTTGCTACATTGTTGAAGGAAAAAGCATGCCATTGCTGACCAAGAATGAAAGCCTGTCCATTCCAATTCAGCTGTTTGGGTGTTTGAATAATGTCTTTAAAGAATAATCGGGAGGTATATCCGCTGTGCTCCTGAGGGCACAGGATCACATCAGATACAGGAGGTTTACAGCCAGGCGGCATTTTTTGATCTGGGATATAGATATAAGTGTAGCCGCTCTCTTCAAAAACCTGAGCATTAGTACAAGTTTCTTTTAGTGCCTGAAATTGTTCTTCTAATTGCTGCATCCTGAAGCCCTCCATTAAGAAGAAGCGCCGGAAGGAGCAGAAGATTTGAAACTTTCCCCGCCATGAATAATGATTTTGTCATCATCATTCAATGCTACTTCATAATCTGGCATCTTATAAAGGATGTCAGTGGATGGTACGTCGCCAGCAACCTTGACTTCACTTACCAAATGTTGTCCGCGGTGGATTGAAACGGATCTTTCGTTGACGGCAATTATGACCATATTATTTCTATGATTGTTTTCATGTTCGTTATTAAAGTTCATTATAATTCCTGCTTTCATAATATTTGGGTTTTGAGCTAAAAAGATTGCTAAAAATCTTTCAGCTTGGCACAAATCCAGCAGGAATATCATAATAAGTAGAGAATATTATTATAAGTAATTGGATACATGATATGTTTATGATTCCTTAGGATTTGGCGAGATAGATGGAGGCCCAGAAACCTTTTCTATCTGCTTTGTCGTATATAAGAAGAATACTAATGTAAAAAGAGCATCTGGCAGGATGTTCTTTTTACATTTTTAATACAATCATACGCCCATCACCCCTCTCCGGTAGAATTGTTAAGAGATAATGAATAACCTTAACACTTATCATTTTATAATAATAATATGTTGGAAACAAGTCTAATTATCACGTATACAAAAATTGAATATTTGGGTATAATATTATATATGATATATAAAAATAAAAAAACTATTGTAAAAGAGGAGTGAATATGGAACAAAAAAATATATGCGTAAACCTAAGACGGATACGCGAAGCCAAGGGTTTAACTCAAGCCGATATGGCTGATCTTGCGGGGATTTCACGGGTCGCTTATCGAAGTATTGAGACCGGTAGTTCAATTCCAAAAGTATCAACCTTACAGAATATTGCCGCTGGTGTTGGTGTAAGACTTCAAGACTTATTAATTCCTGCTCGATCCTTAAAGAAAGTAAGATTCAGAGCCTCAAAAAAGATGAACAGCCGGGAGAATATTTTGTCAGAAGTATCACGATGGCTTGATGACTTTAATGATTTAGAAAGAATGCTAAACTTACCCAAGGAAAAATATAAGCTTAAATCCCTGGCAAAAAAGTTGTCTAAGATCGATATGGGTGCTCAAAGGGCGAAAGATGCAGCTAAGGCAGCAAGAGAAAGATTAGAGCTTGATGAAGATGAACCAATACGTGATATTGCCGGATTACTTGAATCGGCCGGAATTAAAGTATACCCATTAGTTCTAGTGTCGGATGATTTCTTTGGATTGTCTGTTGCTGAAGAAGATGGAGGTCCTGCAGTTATCGTTAATACATGGGAACGAATTTCCGTTGAACGCTGGATTTTCAGTGCGGCTCATGAACTTGGACATTTGCTTCTCCATTTCGATGCTTACGACATTACGGAAAGTCAGGAAGATGTTGATCAAGAAAATGAGGCCAATATCTTTGCTTCCTATTTTTTAATGCCTGAAAAGACTTTTATTTCAGAATGGAACGATGCTGCTGGTTTACCATTGGTTGATAGGGTTTTTAAACTAAAGCGGATATTCCAGGTTAGTTATAAAACTGTATTATATCGGCTTTCCGAAAGAATCGATGCAGTGTGGCCGAAATTTTATGGTGCTTATAAGAAGAAAACCGGTAAGAGTTTGAGCACTAAAGATGAACCGGAAGCGTTGTGCAGTGATAAATTTCAAGCACCTGAAGTATTGCGTTCGAAGGAGCCCGACTCGCTTTCGTCATCATATTTTATTGAAGATCGTTTATCCAGATTAGTACGTATAGCGATCGATAAGGAAGAGATTACGCTGAGTCGTGGAGCAGAAATTCTTAGGCTGGATCTTGAAACTATGAGAGATATAGTTTCTTCGTGGGTATAGATAAATGAGAAGAAAGAATAGTCCAATGATGATACTGGATGCTAATATTCTCATTGATTTCTGTAAATGTGATAAGACTATTGTTAAGTTGATATGCCACTATATCGGTCAAATATATTTAGCTACGCCTGTTTTATATGAAATCAACGAAATTGATGAAGATGACTGTCGAGAGATGGGCATCATTCTTGTTGAGCCAGAATTAGAACTTGCTATTTTAGCAGCAGGGGAAAAAGGGCCATTATCCTTTCAAGATAAGTTGTGTTTTTTAATGGCTAAACAAAATGGATGGACTTGTGTAACCAATGATAAGCCACTCAGGCGTAGGTGCGAGAATGAATTGGTGCCATTGTTTTGGGGGATTGAGCTTATTTGTATATTGGTGGAATCCGGCGGGTTACCTTTAGAACAAGCCTCTGAGTTAATACTTGAAATAAAGAAGCTTAATCCCAAATATATAACTGACATTATCGTTGAAAATGCATTTAAAAGACTTGGAATTATAAAATAGTTGTTATGGTTCAATTGATAAAAATTGTTTAACAGTTAGGGTAAGGAAAAAAATATGGCATCGAAATGGAAAAAGGGGAGAAATATTAAAAATTTCTTCCCTTTAGTATACCTATATACTGGCTTTTTAATGGTGGGCCATGGGGGAGTTGAACCCTCAACCTTGCGATTAAGAGTCATTTGGTAGGTCGTTTTACTGGTCAGCATCAGGTTTAATTATTGGGCTGTTTTCTCAGAGGAAGGTAATAAATAAAACATTTTGCACTTTTTTTGCACTTAAGCAGTAAATGGGCAAAAAATAAAGAGGCCCGAAAGCCTCTGAATTCCCTATGGTGCGGATGAGAGGACTCGAACCTCCACGTCTCGCAACGCCAGATCCTAAGTC
>JAQUIZ010000162.1 GCA_028683355.1 Fermentimonas sp. | reverse complement strand
GTGATGCACAGTGGATTGGATATTTATATCAATGGCTGGGACTTACGGTAGGAAGTGTGGTAAAAGGAGTGTCCCTTCAAAGAAGAAGAGAAGAATATGGTAAGGATATCACGTATGTAGAAAATTCTGAATTGGGATTTGATTATCTGAGAGACAACCTCGTACAAACTATGGAAAAGAGAAATCTCATGTGGAGACCTCTGAATTTTGCTATTGTGGATGAAATTGATAGTATCCTAGTTGATGAAGCGAGAACTCCTCTCATCATTTCTGAAGCAAGAGAAGAAGCAACAGAAAAATATAGTTATTATGCAAATATTGTCAATTTACTCATTCCTTGTAGCAATAAAAAGAAAGTTTCAAAAGGACTTTTGAATGAACTCATGAAGGATGATGGTGGAAAAGAACAAGAAGAAGATGGGGACTACTATATCGATGAGAAGACAAAGACCGCTTCGCTTAGTGGAAGAGGGATTGCGAAACTTGAAGAGATTTTGAAGGTAGAAAATATCTATAAGGACCTGGGATTTGAAGAAATCCATCATATTGAGAATGCTCTCAAAGCGAAAGCGGTATTTACCAGAGATGTAGATTATATCGTATCGGGGGGAGAAGTGCTTATCGTGGATGAACATACGGGAAGAACCATGCCAGGAAGAAGATTTAGTGAGGGACTTCATCAAGCGATTGAGGCGAAAGAGAATGTTTCTATCCAGAGAGAATCTCAGACGATGGCGACCATTACCTATCAGAATTTTTTTAAACAATATACAAAGCTGGCTGGTATGACCGGGACTGCCGCTACTGAGGCAGAAGAATTTCAAAAGATTTATGAACTTGAGGTAGTGATTGTACCGACGAATAAAGATACCATCAGAGTGGACAAAAATGACAAGGTATATTTTAATCAGCAGGCAAAATGGAAGTTCGTAAAGGAATATATCAAATTTTATCATGAAATTGGACAGCCCATCTTGATTGGAACGGCGGATATTGCTACCTCTGAATATATGAGTAAAATCCTTGAGAAGGATGCGATTACGCACTACGTCTTGAATGCCAAATTCCACGAACAAGAAGCACATATTGTTACTAATGCAGGGAAATACCAATCTGTAGTCGTAGCAACCAATATGGCAGGAAGAGGAACGGATATTAAACTGGAAGAAGGATTGAATGCAAGATTAGCAAAGAACTACGCCAAGTGGTTTACAAAGTTTTTGAAAGGCGAAAAAAATCTGATCGCCAATCTGTATTCTAGGGTGGAGTATGAACTGACACTAAATGCAATCAAGGAAGCTCGAGAGCTTAGCAATGAAGAAGTAAAAGAACTAGAAAGAACAGGTATCACCCAGGAGAATATTAAAATAAGTGTATATTTTAACACGAAGAAAAAGAGTGCCGAGGAACACTATGTAACGATCAAATTTAGCAAAAATGGGGCTACAGAGAGCGAAGAAAAAGATATTCATTATGGGCTCTTTATTCTCGGGACAGAGAAGCACGAATCAAGAAGAATCGACAATCAGCTTAGAGGGCGTGCTGGTAGACAAGGAGATCCTGGAGTTTCAGTATTCTTTGTGGCTTTGGATGATCTCTTGATGAGAAAGATGGGAGGAGAAAGAATTCAGAATGTTGCTGCCCTTCTTCTCAATAAAGAAGAACTTTCCGAGCTTGAACTTACTCAGAGCCAATTTACCAACGCAATCACTAGATCGCAAAAAGAGATCGAGGCATGGCACTTTAGTAGCAGAAAACACCTTTTTGATTATGATTCCGTGATTGACAAACAGAGAACGAGAATTTATCATACGAGAGATGAAATCATTGAAGCGGGAGAAGATGAGGGAAAGAAGAAAGAGCGAACAGAATCTTATCAGCGCCAATTCCTCATAGATGCACAGGAAGTTCTAGATAACCAGATCACTGCAGCAGTAAATTCTGAACAATCCGTTTCAGATCTCTTGGAGGTGCTGAATAAAGAGTTTGGATTAGAAGTCAGTGAAGCAGATAAAGCTGAATTTGTGAACCTGCATTATACTACTCTTGCAGAAGTCCTCTCTCTGAGGTTAATACAATACTTCCAAAAAATGTTTGAAGAGATCAATCCTGAGCTCCTCTTTACTATCTTTAGAGATGTGAATTTGCAGGTGATTGATAGACTTTGGGTGAATCATATTGATGAAATGCAGCAGTTGAAAGATAAGGTAGGATTTATGGGATATGCTCAGCTGGATCCGCTTATTGCTTACAAAAAAGAGTCCTTTGAAAAGTTTCAGGAGCTCTTGAATAGAATTCAGAGAGATACAGCGACCATGATTATGAGAATAGACTTTGCTACGGTTTCTGAACAGCAGGCTGCACAGCTTCAGCTTATGGAAGCAGTACAAAAAGATCCAGAACTCTTAGAAAAACTTAAAGCTGCTAGTAGAGAAGGAAAGAGTCTAAATGTAACCGTTTCTCCTGTTAGGGGGAATATCACGAAGTGACAGGGTGCTTCTGATCCTAGAGAAATGATCTTCTCTGATGAAGATGGGGTAGAAGTCTTTGAAGTAGAGGGAGACAAAGAAGATTCAGTATCAGTAAGTGAGGTAATTCATCCACAGAATAAAAAAGTCAGACCGAATGATCCTTGTCCTTGCGGAAGTGGAAAGAAGTATAAGAAGTGTCATGGAAGGTAATGAATGGAATATTAATATTAAAAAGAGCCAATTGGCTCTTTTTTTCTTATTAATTAATTTTCTAATTTGGTACACAATGGTAATAAATTGAAATACATCTCCCATTACTTGGATTACCTCAACTTAACCAAATTTTATAACCATTAGGATGCCTATAGTAAACATTACTACCTTCTAATACGGTATTTGACATATTCTTCACCTTATTATAACAATCATTTCTTGAAGATCCTGCTCAGAATTCCCAAGATTTACAAGTAGTTCATGAAGGACAAGTTCCTGCTGTATAACTACATATAGCTCCCGCTTCTAATTTACATGCGGATCGATTTCCGTTAGAATAAGTTTGTGTCCCTGTTTTCCACCACGGATAGGACATGGATCGCATAGTGTTTGCAGAAAAAGAGAACCAAACACTGCATGATCTTGTTGCTCATTCTTCAATATAATAGGTTGACTGTGAAGGAATCCATGTACAGTTTTTAGGGTGATCTTGACTTTGGCATAAGGTTATGCATTGTTCAAGCATCTGTTGTTTATAAGGTTCAGAATAAGAAGAATACTGATTTCAACATGAAGACTGACAGTCCTCATTGTCCTTATTATAGAGACAACCATTTTGAGTTGTTTCTGAGGAACAAAAGGAGGCTCCTACACAAACTTCTGTAGGTCATTGTACTCTAGGTACAATCCACTGTGCATAATATGTCACATTAGCGTTTATTACCGTAGATGTAGTAATCTGTGATCCTCCACTTGCTGCTGTATACCAACCATTAAAGGTATATCCTGCACGAGTAGGATTTGATGGAAGGGTTCCTACAGGTTGACCACTTTGTACTGTTTTTGTGGCTGGACTATGTCCCAATCCTCCATTTCCATTGAAAGTTACTATTTTTGTGTCGGCAACACAACTGCTACCATTCCAAGTGTAGTTGGTTGCACAGGTATATCTACATGCTGTAGTTGAAGCTGTTGTATTGTAACTTGTTGTATTCGCTGGTGTCCATGCGCTTCCGTTCCATGTTTGTGTAATACTTGATACCGTATTCCATATCGTATTTGCTGGTTTCGTTGCACAGGACTCTGTTCTCGTACTAGCAACACAACTGCTACCATTCCAAGTGTAGTTGGCTGCACAGGTATATCTACATGCTGTAGTTGAAGCTGTCGTATTGTAACTTGTTGTATTCGCTGGTGTCCATGCACTTCCGTTCCATGTTTGTGTAACACTTGATACTGTATTCCATACCGTATTTGCTGGTTTCGTTGCACAGGACTGTGTTCTTGTATTGGCTATGCAACTACTTCCGTTCCAAGTGTAGTTCGTATTACAGGTATATTGACAGATTCCTGGTGTTGTGCTTGAGGTATACGCCCAATTATTGGTCGGTGTCCAAGCAGTACCATTTCGCGTTTGTGTATATGTAGAAGCTCCCTTTGTGGTATTCGCTGGAGCTGTCCCTCCACAAGTTGCACTTCCTGTACTGTCAGTACAAGCGCTACCATTCCAAGTGTAGTTGGCTGCACAGGTATATCTACATGCTGTAGTTGAAGCTGTCGTATTGTAACTTGTTGTATTTGCTGGTGTCCATGCACTTCCGTTCCATGTTTGTGTAATACTTGATACTGTATTCCATACCGTATTTGCTGGTTTCGTTGCACAGGACTGTGTTCTTGTATTGGCTATGCAACTACTTCCGTTCCAAGTGTAGTTCGTATTACAGGTATATTGACAGATTCCTGGTGTTGTGCTTGAGGTATACGCCCAATTATTGGTCGGTGTCCAAGCAGTACCATTTCGCGTTTGTGTATATGTAGAAGCTCCCTTTGTAGTATTCGCTGGAGCCGTTCCTCCACAAGTTGCACTTCCTGTACTGGCAGTACAAGCGCTTCCATTCCAAGTATAGTTCGTATTACACTTAAATTGACAGGCACCTGGGGTGCTATTTGAAGTATATGTTCGGCTGCTGGTTGGCGTCCATGCAGTACCATTTCGTGTTTGTGTATATGTAGAAGCTCCCTTTGTGGTATTCGCAGGAGCCGTTCCTCCACAAGTTGCTGATTGTGTATTAGTAACACAGCTACTTCCATTCCAAGTATAGTTCGTATTACACTTAAATTGGCAGGCACCTGGAGTGGTATTTGAAGTATATGTTCGGCTGCTGGTCGGTGTCCATGCAGTACCATTTCGTGTTTGTGTATACGTAGAAGCTCCCTTTGTAGTATCCGCAGGAGCTGTTCCTCCACAAGTTGCTGGTTGGGTATTAGCAACACAGCTACTTCCATTCCAAGTGTAGTTCGTATTACAGGTTACTACCCATGCATTCCAACCACTACAATCTTCTTTGCATGTTCTATCCCTTTTCCCATTTGTGATTGTTTCTGTGCTATTTCCTGTACATTTCTTGAGATCTGGAGCTATAACTTTACATACTGC
>JAQUIZ010000161.1 GCA_028683355.1 Fermentimonas sp. | reverse complement strand
TTAAAAATAGATTCATGGCGTAGAGATTATAATACCTTCCGGCCTCATAGTTCTTTGCAAGGATTAACGCCGGAAGAGGTAGAATTTGAAATATTAAATGACAAGGAAAACTCTAATTTAGCGTTGTCCAGTTAATGGGAGAGAATCAGGATCAAAATAAGGAAGGCTATAACGTTAAATTGCTAAAAATAAATGTTATGACAAAAAAATAAGGGCTGCCTTTTGAGACAGCCCCTAAATAAAGATTAATTACCAACCCGGATTTTGTTGATCCTTAATATTTATATTGGTTGTAAGTTCATTATATGGAATTGGCCAAATCCATCTATAACTATCAGCAGGCACTTCGAGGTCAAATGCTATGACATTTGTAAGAAATGCTTTTCCAATTGGTTTGCTGTCAGTGGCGGAGACCGGATCGGACGATTGTTGTGGTGTCATACGTTTCATGGGTTCATTCCATCTCCTAAGATCCCACAGCCTGTGACCTTCAAAAGCTAGTTCCCGAGTACGTTCGTCTTTTATTTCCTGAAGTAAGGCATTACCGACAGCAGTTGAACTTGCAATGCCGCGAGATACTCTCAAAGCGTTCAAGTATTGGGTTGCTTTTGTTGGATTATTCGTCATGTGAGCAGCTTCAGCAGCTATCATATAAACTTCGCCCATACGGAAAAGTTTTGGACGTATAATATATCTTGGGTCTGAGGTATTATTAAACTCCGGATTTCCTTTATACTTGGAAATCACGTAAATATCGTTCATGCTGTAATCGGCTACTCTCACCAGGGTGTTCTCAAAATAAACCGTCTTTCTAAGGTCTTCATCTTCAAAAAGATCCAATATGCCTTGTGTAGGATAGAAATCAGGCGAGTTGGCTTTCAGCGTACTGCTATATCCATAAAGACCTATTGTATTAGGTTCTTCGTCAGTCTTTTTTACATAAAGCTGAACAATGTCTTCGGATGAGTCGTCTGCACGCCACATTTTAGCAAAACTGTCGGGCTCAGGATTTACAAGAGGATATCTTTCGATGGCAATGAGGGTTTCGGCTGCAGAAAGGGCTTTTGTCCAATCTTTCTTCGCAAGCGCTACCCGTGCTTCGAGTGCGTGTGCTGCGTCTTCAGTAAGTACTCTCGACATGGGTTCATTTTTGCGAGCTTTCAAAAAAACTTTAGCAGCTTGGATGTCTTTATCAATTTGACCGTACACTTCGGCATTCGTGGCTCTTGAAGGCAATTCCGCAATATCATA
This sequence comes from Fermentimonas sp., assembly GCA_028683355.1. Taxonomy (GTDB): domain Bacteria; phylum Bacteroidota; class Bacteroidia; order Bacteroidales; family Dysgonomonadaceae; genus Proteiniphilum. The sequence goes on along the minus strand of JAQUIZ010000161.1, from coordinate 3,925 downwards.
CACCAATATAAGGGGAACGCACAAATCCGTTGCGGCTGAAGATTCGTTATATCTTGTACCGTAACGAATTGCTAGCTCATGATAGTAGAAAGCTCTCAATAAATGGGCGTCTCCTTTGTAGGTGTCTAATTCTGCTTTCTCCTTATCGTCAACCGGCTCTAGACCTTCAGCCAATCGGAGAAATTCATTGATGTTTTTTAAAGCTACGTAATAGCTGTGCCATATGTCTTTGGCATCATAACTGGATGACGTAAGTGTCAACCAACTGTGCCAATCTCCTCCGCGGTTTCCAAACTCGGATGAAGCGTTAAGGTAATCTGCCTGGTAATCCTGAATATATGAATAATAACCGCCGACTCTGCCACGAAGCTGGACCATAAAGCCCGTGTCCCATTTTTTTGCGTCGCTAAGGGATTGAAGTGAATTCTCACGGGGTATTGCATTCTTGGGTTCCCTCGTTAAATCACATGAGTGCAAGAGAAGAATAGACAGCAGTGACACTGCGAATATATTGATGTATTGTTTTTTCATTTCACAAATGTTTTATAATTAAAAATTCAGTTCAAAACCAACAATAAATTGCCTTGAATTAGGATATGCTCCCAGCGAGAGATTTGAGTCAACCTCCGGGTCAGGCCCCGTGTATTTGGTAAAAGTCAGTACATTCCTGCCTGTGAAATAAAGTTTGGCGCCGGTAATCATGTTTTGAGAACTAAACATCCTTTTGGGTATGCTATATCCAACTGTAAGGTTTTTCAACCTCATGAAAGATGCGTCCTCAACCATACGGCTGTCGAATTCTGTGAAATTGTAGCTATATTTGTCGATATAATCAAGGCCTGGAAATTGAGCATTATCTCCCTTTTGTTTCCAGTAATTTAATGTAGTTTTGCTTTGATTGAATCCAGAAAAAATGAATGGGTTTTCGAAGAAGTACTTGTCGTTCGAAAGCATTTTCTTGCCGAGAGCAAAAGTAAAATCCGTTTGAATATAAAAACCTTTATAATCACCGGATAATCCAAATCCGCCTACCATAGGAGTATAAAGTCTCTGTCCTGTATTTTGCTCAAGATTATCATTAAAAATACTTGTAACTTTGTTATCATCTTTTGTTGTAACCGCAATGTCTTCGCCAGGAACATACCATTCTGCATAACCGTTATCAGGATTTATTTGTTTAAATATAGGTTGAATAAAAACAACAGGTTGTCCGACTATGTATCCAAAGCCATACCCGGGCAAAATCCAACTGTTTCTATCCTGGAAAAGTTCAACAACTTTATCTGTATTATAGTTAAAATTTACGTAACCATCAAGATTGAAATCTTGCTTTTTTATAATATTCAAATCTATGCGTAAGTCGAACCCTTGATTGAGATATTTACCCACGTTTTTAGTGACTGAGGCAAAGCCTAGATCATCTTGCGGAACACCCGAGGTTAGAGGAAGAGGGACATCCATCAACATATCCGATGTGAGTCGATGATAATATTCAAGATTTACTTTCAACTTTTTAAACATTGATGCGTTTACGCCAAAACTGATTTTACGCTGGCGTTCCCATGCCAGGTCATCGTTGCCCGGGCTTGTGAGTCCCCATCCTGGAGATTGATTGTATTGACCAATCTGACCGGCAAGAGCATAAGCATTATAATTGCCAATATCGGCATTACCTTGTGTCCCGTAGCTGAATCTAAAATCCAATTCATCTATCCAATCGGTGTCTTGTAAGAAATACTCTTTCTTGGCTTTCCACATAAGACCTACAGATCCGAAAAGTGCATTTCTTTTATTTTTTCCGAACCGAGAGGAAGCATCGTTACGTGCAACCAAGTCCACAAAATATTTTTCAGCATAATCATAGGAAACTTGACCAAAATAAGACAGAAATGCATATTCAGTTATTGCCTCATCTACCGTTCGGTTAGTTCCTGCAGGTAGAAGCATCAACCGGTCGTCTTGCATTCCTGATGCGTTTGCGCGGATGTAATGGTAATCATAATCGATAAATTCGTGTCCCAAAAGAAATGTGAAATTATTCTGCCCGGCTGCTTTGAAGTTGTATTCCGCTGTATTCGTAAATGTCATGGTCGCCCTCCTCGAAAAATCCTTAGTGCCAAAGCCATTTCCTGGGGCTTCAAGATGGGATGCTAGCCGGTATCGGTCATAAAAGTAGTCCCCCAATTCCAAGCCGGCCTGAGACCGGAGGTTTAAACCTTCAATAGGATTAATATTGATGTTACCTGCTAAATTATAATACAACGTTTTTTCTGTTGAAACTAAGTGTTTTGTATAATATTTGGGGGATAACCTATTCCAGCCGGGAATCATTCCTTCATAATCTTTTCCAGTCTCAGGATCGACATGAGTATAGTATGGAGGTGCCAAGAATGCCAATCCTCCACCTGCGGTAGAGTTCCTTGCATAAGGACTCTCATTTTTCAGGTCATAAGCTATACTGGTATTAAGTCCTATCCGCATAATCTTGTTCAGTTGACTATTGATGTTCGAACGCAGGTTGAATTTTTTATAATTCGATCCTTCCCGCATACCTTCCTGGCTAAATGTACCCCCTGAAATGTAGTAGTTGGTGCGCCCTCCTCCTCCTGATATTGAGACATCGGTTTGGTATGTAGGCACATTCGACCTTAGGTAATATTTGTGCCACTCTGTGTTGTTGTTTCCGTAATTGTCCCTGATTGTCTGTATCTGTGCGTCTGTACGTATACCTAACTCTTTCCATAAACGAAGAAGTTCATCCGTATTCATCATTTGTTTGTAGTAATCGGGGTTGGCAAGGTTGGAGATACCGTATTGTCCTCTGGCGATTATTTGAGCGCGCTCGTTTACTCTTCCTCTTTTGGTGGTAATGTAAACAACCCCATTGGCAGCACGTGCACCGTAAATAGATGTTGCGGCAGCATCTTTCAATACCTGGATACTTTCGAAATCGTTCGGATTAGCACTCATGATGGTTGAGGTTGCTACCGGCATACCATCTAAGATATACAAGGGAGCAGAACCTGCACCCAATGAACCTACACCATGAAGTTTTAACGATGAAAATGCCGAAGGCTCACCAGAGGATGTGTACACTTGAAGTCCTGCAACTTTACCCTGTAGGGCATCCATTGGATTTGCGGTTGGTTTTTCTTCAATTTCTTTGGCGTTCACTTTTACAACAGATGCAGAAGTAGCAGATATCTTTCGTTGCATATAACCAACCACTACAATATCTTCTAACATTTCGGAGTCTTCACTTAATACAATCCTGACATTAGAACTCACTGGTACTTCTTGTGTTGTATATCCAACATAAGATACAATTAATGTGCCACCGGTAGGAGCTGATAGGTTGAAATTACCATTTATATCAGTTACAGCACCCTGAGTAGTGCCTTTTACCTGAATAGTGGCACCTACAGCAGGATCTCCATTCTCATCCACCACAATTCCTTGTACCTGTGTCTGAGCCAGCACAATCCCTATTCCAAGAAAGAACAGGGCTAAAAACATAGTTAGTTTTTTTTTCATAAACTCTACTTTTAAATTAAACAATTATTGTATAAATCATCGTTACATTCTGAAGCAATCGCTGTAATTTGGTTAAAAACAAACGTTTTTTGGTCGGAAATAAATGGTGTCAAGGTCAAATCTTGATGGATTTCCTTATTGTAAGCGATTAACATAAAATAAGTTTCCTATTCTGTTTGCAAATATAAATAAATTTTTTAATATTAAATTGTTTTTTGTAATATTCTTTAGTACAATTAAAACCAATAAATTCAATTATACCGTAAGTTGTAAGTAGTTTCTTCTCATAAATTCTAATTTTTAATTATTTTCAATCAATTTCTAACAACAATAAAAAAAGTTGAAAAGTAATTTTGAAATCCTTATTTAGTATGAATAAAAAAGCATGAAA
>JAQUIZ010000160.1 GCA_028683355.1 Fermentimonas sp. | reverse complement strand
CAAAATATATTCGAAGGTTTTAATTTGAGATATTTTGGTCCTGTTGATGGTCATGATCTTCCAGGTTTATTAAGAATACTAAGAAATATTAAAGATATGCAAGGTCCCAAACTATTGCATATTAAAACTATAAAAGGAAAAGGGTACGAACCTGCAGAAAAATCTGCTACTATTTGGCATGCTCCCGGACTTTTTAATGTACAAACCGGTGAAAGGGTTGTTAAGGACGTAAAGAATCAGCCACCACTATACCAGGATGTTTTTGGACACACCCTTGTGGAGATGGCTGAGAAAGATCAAAAAATTGTAGGAGTTACACCTGCAATGCCTACCGGTTGTTCAATGACTTACTTGATGGAGAAATTTCCCGAAAGGTCTTTCGATGTAGGAATAGCAGAAGCGCATGCGGTAACTTTCTCTGCCGGAATGGCTAAAGAAGGACTAATTCCATTTTGCAATATCTACTCATCTTTCATGCAAAGAGCTTACGATCAGGTAATACATGATGTTGCACTCCAGAATCTAAAGGTGATAATGTGTCTAGATAGAGCAGGATTGGTAGGTGCAGATGGTCCCACACATCACGGTGTCTTTGATCTTGCTTATATGCGTCCGATACCAAATATCGTTATTTCGGCGCCTTATAACGAGCATGAACTCCGAAATCTAATGTACACAGCCGCTTATGGAAACGACAAACCATTTGTAATACGTTATCCAAGGGGACAAGGTCAACTTATAAACTGGCAAAACGAACCTAAAATATTAGCAATCGGCAAAGGGCGTGAACTAAAGAAAGGAAAAGATATTGCTGTACTTTCATTAGGTGCTATTGGTAATAATGCAGCTAAAGCTATTATAGAGGCTGAAAAACTGGGAATAAGCATTGCACACTACGATATGGTTTTTCTCAAACCAATCGATGAGGAGCTTTTGGATAAAGTGGCCAAAAACTTCAAACATATTATAACTATAGAAAATGGTGTAATTAAAGGTGGTTTAGGAAGTGCAGTACTTGAATTCCTGTCAGAAAAACAATATTCCGATACAGATGTGCGAGTCCATCGCATAGGGATTGAAGATGAATTTATTACACATGGCTCTGTAAATGAGTTACAGGAAATCGCAGAGATTGATCCTGAAAGTATATTAAAGACTATTCTGAAAGTTTATTTTGATATAACCGGAATTAAACTTCCTTCAGAAGAAACAGTAATCACGCTAAAACCAGTGAACTAAATAAATAATCGTTGGAAGTAACTTACAACTATCGATGAAAATTTTAATTGCCGGAGCTGGTGCAGTAGGTACTCACCTTGCCAGACTTCTTGAACAGGAGAATCACGATATAACACTTATGGATGCTAACAAAGAGCGTCTCGCCCTGATTCGTGACAACTCAGAAATACTTACTTATATGGGAAACTGCACCTCCCTGAAAGACTTGGCAGCAGCTGGAGTTGCCAATACAGATCTTTTTATAGGTGTTACTCCTGAGGAGTCCAAAAACATAAATTCATGTATGCTAGCTTCTAATCTGGGAGCGAAGAAAACTCTTGCGCGAATAGATAATCATGAATATTTATTGCCTAAAAATCAAGAATTCTTTGAGAAACTGGGTATTCATTCAATGATATACCCTGAACTGGTTGCAGCCAGAGAAATAGCCATGGCAATAAAAACACCTTGGACTCGTTTCTGGTGGGAACTTTGTAACGGAACTGTAATATTGATTGGCGCAAAAATCAGACAAAATGCGCCACTTGTAAATAAATATCTTCACGAACTGGTTCAGGAGAGTAAGCAGTTTCACCTTGTAGCAATTAAACGTGGCACAAAAACTATCATCCCTCAGGGTAATGATCAAATTCTTCACAATGATATTCTATATTTTACTACATTAAGAAAACATGTGGATATGCTACCTGAACTGCTTGGTAAGAAGTCTTTCGAAACAAAACGATTAATGTTCATGGGTGGCAGCCGCATAACCATGCGCACCATACAGCAGCTTCCTCAAAATATTGATATTAAAATTATTGAGCAGGATAGAGAGAGGGCTGAGCTTCTGGTAGAAAAATGCCCTTCTAATGTTACTGTTTTTGTAGAGGATGGCAGGAATGCCGAATTTCTTGTTCGTGAGGGAATAAGCGAAACGGACGCATTTCTGGCACTCACGGCAAACTCCGAAGCCAATATTCTCGGCTGCATGATGGCTAAGCAGTATGGCGTTAAAAAAACCGTTGCTGAAATTGAAAATATCGACTACATATCTATGGCTGAACAGCTTGATATTGGTACAGTCATTAATAAAAAATTGATAGCAGCAGGCAAAATTTATGAATTACTGCTAAAGGCTGATGCATCAAATATTAAAAGCCTAACATTTGCAGATGCTAATGTGGGTGAGGTAATTGCTAAACCAAAATCGAAAGTTACCAGGAAACAGATAAAAGATTTGAAGTTACCGCAGAATATTACCTTTGGAGCATTAATAAGGGATGGTGAACCGATTCTAGTCGATGGTAATACACAAATTGAACCTAATGATCGTGTTGTAGTTTTCTTTCTGAACAGATCGATTAAAAGTATTGAGAACCTGTTTAATTAGTTGTAGCAAAAGATGCAAAGATTTAATTACCGGTTTGTATTAAGCAGTGTGGGAATTGTACTGCTGATTGAAGCTGTATTCATGCTATTCTCTGCTTTTGTTGGTGAATATTTTAATGAAGCAGCAATAAAAAGCATATATATTTCTTCTATCATTACCTCACTGACAGGAGCGGTTTTCATGTTTCTGGGAAGAAAAAGAAAAAAACAAACAGGTAATATTACCAAGCGTGAGGTTTATATCACGGTTACAATGGTATGGCTGATGCTGGCTTTATACGGCACTTTCCCCTACCTTTTAAGTGGTGCTATACCTTCTTTCTCCAATGCCTTCTTCGAAAGTATGTGCGGTTTTACAACAACCGGAAGTTCAACTCTTTTCAATATAGAAGCATTTCCAAAATCACTACATTTCTGGCGAAGTTTTACTCAATGGATTGGAGGAATAGGAATAATCATTTTCGTGTTATCATTTATGCCCGTTTTCGGGGGAGTATCCGGACATTTTTATGATGCCGAAGCAACGGGTATTGCTGAGGACATTTTTCGTCCCAGGATCAAGGAAATTACTAAAACTATGGCAGTAACGTACCTTGGACTTACAATTGTCGGGTTTCTTTTTTTATGGGCCGGACCAATGAATGCTTTTGATGCTGCCTGCCATACTTTTTCGGCTATATCTACGGGAGGTTTTTCCACAAAACAATATAGTATTGCATCGTTTAATTCCCCTTATACAGAATATGTTATAACTCTTCTTATGTTCTTTGGAGCTACTAACTTTCTGCTTATCTCAGCATTTTTTACGAAATTTTCTGCTTCTATTTTCAAGAATGAGGAATTTCGATGGTATGTATCACTTATTGCACTATTCACAATCGGCATTTCAGGTGCTTTACTTGCAACCGGTCAAATGTCAAATATTGAAGAGACTTTCCGAACTGTACTATTCCAGGTTGTAGCAGCAATAACCACTACAGGTTTTGCTACTGTTGATTTTCTGGCATGGGGACCATTCTATTGGTTGCTTTTTCTGGTAATGATACTATTCTGCGGGTGCGAAGGATCAACTTCAGGAGGTATGAAGATTTCCCGGCTTGTAGTTCTCTTTAAAAACTCACTTTTAGTCTTCAAACGGCAAGTACACCCTGATGCCCTCTATCTTGTTAAAATTAATGATAAAGTAATTTCTAACGATGCTATCTCTAAAGTTATTGCTTTTGTATTTCTTTATATTTCAGTCACAATTCTGAGTGCAGTTTTGTTAAGTCTCACAGGTATGACCTTTGAAGAATCAATCAGCGTTGCACTTTCATCCATAAGCAATTATGGTTTTGGATTAGGATCATACGGCCCGAGTGGCACTTTTGAATCTGCAACAACATTTGCCAAATACTTCCTGTCGTTTCTTATGCTGGTAGGTCGTCTTGAGTTATTTACAGTCCTATCGTTATTTGTACCCAGTTTCTGGAAAAGATAAATAATTAAAGCCCCAACTAAAAGCTGAGGCTCTAAAACAAATTTAAAAATCAATTCCTAAGGGATGCTTATACTGTATAAAATATCATCATAGATTCTTGAAATAGATTAGATCGTCAATTGCATCAATTGTTATAGGTTTTGATTTATCAACCTTACCAGATAACAACTCTTTAGATAGCTGATTTAATACTTTTCGCTGTATTACCCGTTTTACCGGTCTGGCACCAAATTCAGGATCGTAACCAGATTCAGAGATACTCCTTACAGCTTCATCGCTGTATTTAAGTTCGATTCCACTCTCAGCCAACGACTTCTTCACCTTATCAAGCTGTAGTCTAACTATTTGAGTAATTTCACTTTCCTTTAAAGGAGCAAACATGATAATTTCATCTATACGGTTCAGAAACTCTGGGCGAATAGTCTTTTTCATCATATCCATGACCAAATTTCTGGTATTATCAATAATTTCATCTCTATTGGTTGGGGTTAATTTCTCAAAATTCTCACGTATAAGGTTCGATCCCATATTTGAAGTCATAATGATTATAGTATTCTTGAAGTTGACCACCCTACCCTTGTTATCGGTCAGTCTGCCATCATCAAGCACCTGGAGTAGAATATTAAAAACATCGGGATGAGCCTTCTCAATCTCATCAAAAAGCACTACAGAGTAAGGTTTACGTCGTATAGCTTCAGTAAGCTGACCACCTTCGTCATAACCCACGTATCCTGGAGGCGCTCCAATTAAACGAGTAGCACTGAATTTCTCCTGATATTCACTCATATCTATTCGAGTCATCATATTCTCATCATCAAACAGATAATCGGCAAGAGCCTTGGCAAGCTCTGTTTTACCTACCCCTGTTGTCCCCAAAAAGATAAACGAACCAATCGGTCGCTTGGGATCACTCAGACCTGCTCTACTGCGTCTGACAGCGTCTGCGACAGCTGTTATGGCTTCATCCTGACCTAATACTCTTTTGTGAAGTTCATCCTCCAGATTAAGCAACTTATCTCGCTCACTCTGCAGCATCCTGTTAACCGGAATTCCTGTCCAACGTGATACTACATCAGCAATATCTTCAGCATCCACCTCTTCT
>JAQUIZ010000041.1 GCA_028683355.1 Fermentimonas sp. | reverse complement strand
AACGGGATTGGCTTATGGAGATACTGGCTAAGGATGGTATTCAAACTATGATCCACTATCCTGTTCCTCCGCATATGCAAAAGGCATACCATGAATACTCTGATAATCGCTTGATATATGCTGAAAGAATCTCTGAGCATTGTTTGAGTCTACCAATGAATCCTTTTCAATCAAGAGAAGTACTAGACTACATTTGTGACTCGATAAGAATTTGTCAGTGGGATAAGCGATGCAGGCATACAGGAGGTGTTAATGACTGAAAGTAGAAAAGCTTTCATTACAGGTGTAACCGGGCAAGATGGCTCATATTTAGCAGAATTACTTCTTTCTAAAGGCTATGAAGTACATGCGATAATCCGCAGGTCTTCAGTTTTTACGACGGCAAGGATTAGGAATGTAGTATGGCAAAACCCCAATTTCTACACTTATCATGGAGATTTAGCAGATTCCAGCAACCTACATAGATTGATATCTGGGATCAAACCGGATGAAATATACAATTTAGGCGCTCAGTCACATGTAGCGGTCTCATTTGATGTCCCTGAATATACAGGGGAAGTTGACGCTTTGGGAACGATAAGACTTCTTGATGCGATCAGGGATACAGGCGTTGAAACAAGATTCTACCAAGCATCTACTTCAGAGTTGTTTGGGGGAATCCCGGAAACAGCACCTCAATCTGAAAAAACAAGTTTCTATCCAAAATCACCTTATGGAGCGGCCAAATTGTATGCTTATTGGGTTACCGTTAACTATAGAGAATCCTATGGTATATATGCTTGCAATGGAATACTATTTAATCATGAATCTCCACGTAGAGGTGAAACGTTTGTTACCAAAAAGATCACTAAAGCAGTTGCCCGTATTAGTAGAGGTTCTGAAGAAATTCTCAAACTAGGCAATTTGAATGCTAAAAGGGACTGGGGTTATGCTCCGGACTATGTGGAAGCAATGTGGTTGATGCTTCAGCAGGATAGGGCAGATGATTATGTGATTGCTACAGGGAAGACGTACACAGTAAGGCACTTTGTCGAGCTTGCTTTTAAAACAGTGGGGATAGATGTGGTCTGGAAGGGATATGGTCTTGCTGAACAGGGCTTTGACCGAGCAACAGGAAGGCTTTTAGTTGAGGTAAGCCCAGCATATTTTCGCCCGGCAGAAGTGGATCTATTATGGGGGAATCCCCAGAAAGCAAAGGATAAGCTTGGCTGGACAGCAATAGTTGAGTTAGACGAGCTAGTGAATAAGATGGTCACATATGACATTAAATATGACGATTACGGAGGTGAAGAATGATACTCGTGTTAGGAGCAACGGGTTTTCTGGGCAAGACCGTATGCCGTATACTTGATCAAGAGGGTCGTGAGTATATAACAACTTCTCTGAGCAATGGAGTTGATCTTAGGGAACATGGTCCTACGATAGAATTATTTGAATCTGCTAGACCCTCTATAGTGTTAAACTGTGCATCGTTCGTTGGCGGTATTCAATACGGGTATAAATATCCAGTTGATCTACTACAGAATAACATAAGGATGACAGCGAATATCCTTGAAGCCTGTCAATTAACAGATGTAAAGAGACTTATAAATCCCATATCAAATTGTGTCTATCCTGCTGATGCTTCTCTTTTTCGAGAGCCAGAGATCTGGAATGGTCCGATGCATGAATCTGTAATGGTTTATGGCTTTGTAAGAAAAGCTTATCTAATAGCAGCGTATGCCTACAAAAAGCAATTCGACCAAGAAATCGTCAATATTGTGTTATCAAACATGTACGGACCCGGAGATCACTTCGAAGAAGAAAGATCTCATGCGATCGGTGCTTTAATCATGAAGATGGTGAGAGCAAAAGCTTTGATGAAGGATGAAGTCATAGTATGGGGTACAGGAAAGCCTGTAAGAGAGTGGTTGCATGTAAACGATGGAGCCACAGCATTAGTCAAAGCAATTGAGATGCCGTATGTTGATCATCCGGTGAACGTGGGAGTAGCCACAGGTATTTCAGTAAAAGAACTCGCGTTTATGATCAAAGAAGCCGTAGGATATCATGGAGAATTAGTCTTTGATCCCAGTAAACCTGATGGAGCTGAGCATAAAACTGTGGATGGATCACTGGGCGCAGAGCTTTTAAAATGGCATCCGAGCATAGCTTTAAAAACTGGTATAGAGGATACTGTCGCATGGTATATGGAGAATAAGGAATGAACCAAGTAACCGAAGTGAAGCATGAGGGAAAGACTATAGCGAAACTGATACCTGCTGATTCATGGCAAGAGGGCCTTAGTTTCTTTTCCAATGACGAAGACTACCTGCAGGTGGGCACATGGTCTTATGATGCTGGAAAGCAACTCGCGAGGCATGTACATAATCAGGTTTACCGCTCTATCAATAGAACTCATGAAGTTTTGTATGTGCGGCAAGGGTTAATAAAAGCGACTATATTCTCATTGAATCAAGAAGAAGTCGGAGTGCTTATTGTTTCCGTCGGTGATGTATTGGTACTAATGGATTGTTCTCATGGCTACGAGATACTGGAGGATCAGACCATGGTGCTCGAGATTAAGAATGGTCCATATCTTGGCGCGGAGATAGATAGAAGAAGGTTTTAATGGATAACCTCTTTTTTGATATTGGCAAGCTAAAGAAATGCGGTAATAATGTAATCATTGGCAAGACCGTTCGCATAAGATATCCTGAATTGGTCGAGATTGGAGACAATGTGATCATAGATGATTTTACTTACATCTCAACTGAGCTAAGATTACATTCCTATGTTCATATTTCTGCTGGATGCAAGTTGATAGGTGGGAAACTTTCGATGATAGAAATGTACGATTTTGCCACGCTTTCTCCGAATGTTGTGTTAGTTGCCGGCTCAGACGATTATAGATCTGGTATGGCTGGACCATTTGTTAGTATGGAATACAAAGCTCAAGCAGAAATTGGTAGCATATTTATAAATAAACATTGTATCGTAGGTGCCGGATCGGTAGTGTTACCCAATTCGATCCTTGAGGAGGGATCAGCCGTAGGTGCCCTATCATTGGTCAAGGGTATACTGGAAAGGTACACCCTTTATGCGGGGGTACCTGCTAGGATTATAGGTCAAAGGGACGAGCAAGAGATTGACCGGTTGGAAAAGGAGTTTCTCCATGATCACATATGACATCCCTCAAATGGAGCCATGGATTGGCGACGAAGAGAGAAATGCAGTTAATGATTACATGCGCTCAGGAGGGTGGTTGACAGAGTTCAAACTCACAAAGAGATTTGAGGATATGATAGCCGAATATACTGGGGCAAAGCATTGTATCGTTGTAAATAATGGTACGATCAGCTTAACAATGGCGGCACTTGCCTGCGGTGTGTCTGCTGGCGACGAAGTCATCGTTCCCAATTACACTATGATAGCCACACCAAATTCTATCAAGTTGTTAGGAGCCACTCCCGTATTTGTTGACATTGAACCAAGCACTTTATGCATGGACGTACATTTGGCAAAAAAGGCTGTCACTCCTAAAACAAAAGCAATAATGTTGGTTCTAGCTAATGGGAGATATCCAGAGGCAGGGATTGATGCCTTCATGGAGCTATCTCAAGAGACTGGTATTCCTGTTATTGAGGATGCAGCTCAATCTTTGGGATCAAGATATCCGAACGGGGTCCATCAAGGCTTGATGGGGAAGGTGGGAAGTTTCTCGTTCTCTGCTCCAAAGATTATTACAACTGGTCAGGGGGGAGCTCTGGTAACTAATGATGATGAGTTAGCATTTAAGCTGAGGCGATTAAAAGACTTCGGTAGATCAGGAGGTGGGAATGATATCCATGACACCATCGGCTTCAATTTCAAGTTCACAGAAATGCAGGCGTGTATCGGGATAGAGCAGATGAAAAAGCTTCAATGGAGAGTTGATCGAAAGAAGGATATTTATCGCCTCTATCAGCAGGAGCTGGATAATGTCTCAGGCGTTAGTTTCTTTGATCAGGATTTGGCCAATACAACACCTTGGTTTATAGATATCTTAGCAATACAAAGAGGCTCATTAGAAGATTTCTTGAAACAACGGGGAATCGGCACTAGAGATATGTATCCACCGATAAATTGTCAAAAAGCGTATCATGTTGGGGGTGATTATCCTGTTTCAAAAATGATTGGTACTAATGGCTTGTGGTTGCCGTCAAGTAGCCAACTCAGTAATGAGATGATTAAATATGTATGCTCCATAATCAAGGACTGGTCGCAGAATGGCAAATAATGCATTCAAGCAGTTATTCTCCAAATATGTAAAACTGCATTTCATGTTAAAACGCTACTTTACTAAACATTCATTTCTTCATGAAATGGCAGCACTTCATGCAAATTCATGCTCAGTGATTGATAATGACTTCACATGCGACTGGATTGTCTTCTCTAAGGATAGAGCGATGCAACTGCATTCCTTGTTAAGCTCGTATCTTGAGTTAGTTAGTAATCCTAGTAAGATCACGGTACTATATAAGACATCATCAATGAGGCACGAACAAGCTTACGACGAACTCAGGAATGAGTTATCACAAGAGATGTTTGTATTCATTAAAGAAACAAATTTCCGAAAACAGTTGATTAGTATATTAACTCACATTAGTAGTACGAAAATTATACTTATGTGTGACGACGGTGTAGTTAAAGAACCATTTGATATGATTGACTTTGTGAAGTATAATCCCTTGGTATCCGTGCCTACTTTACTTAGGGGTGAAGATTGGCACTATTGTTTTGCAAGACAGCACAAGCAGAAGCTTCCAGAGTTCATTCAGGGAGTAGTGGAACCGAAGATGAGAGCTTGGATTTGGAGTAATGTTCCAGAGTCTCCTGATTGGTCGTATCCCCTTTCAGTTGGTGGGCACTTGTTTCATCGATATGAGCTACTATCACTTATGAAGCGTTTACCTTTTTGGGGGCCTAACTCGTTGGAAGGTAACCTACAAATTTATAAACCTTTTTTTATTAATCGTATGGGGATTAGCTACCAAAGAACAATTATTGGATCAACTCCAATAAACATTGTTAATAGTGAAGTAGAATCAAATTGGATATCAGGAGGACATTCCAGCGAAGGCCTACTAGATATGTGGGAAAGAGGGTATAGAATAAAGTATGAAGATCTATATGGTCTAGATGCTGTCGATATAGTAAAGCATGATCTTCAATTTGTCAGTAGAGACAAGTAGTAAATATAAAGGAACACCATTAATGTTGGCCATAATCGCCTGCATAATAGTATCATTCTATTTGCATTTCGGAAAGATGTACAACTTGATTGTGGCATATTGATGACGTTGTTTATTCATCCTCGGATCAAATCATATCTAAAAAAGGACATTGTTAAAGTCTCGTTCTTGTCTGGCCTGGCAACTTTCATTAAGGTTTTAGCACAGTTTCTGGTGTCAAAAGCTGTTGCTTTAGTGATAGGACCAACAGGTCTAGTCTATCTTGGTCAATTGAACAGCTTCACTTCTCTATGGTTATTGTTTTCAACAGGTAGCATCAAATCGGGGGTCACAAAGTATATATCAGAGTTCAAGAGTGAGGTTAGAACATCTAACTCGATCATATCAACTTCCTTACTTATTACCATAGTGTGTTCCATGATCTCTGCTGTTCTACTGTATGTAAGGGCTGAAGAGTACTCAAATTTGATATTTAGTAGCAGAGGATACGCATACATAATTAACATTTTTGCAATGACAATACTCTTCTATTCGATCAATATAATACTATTAGCAATAATTAACGGGTATAAAAAATACAAGCTTTACGTTAAAATCAACATAATAAATAGTCTGCTAGGGCTCGTATTGACTATTTGGCTAGTTTTAAGATACGGATTACGAGGTGCCCTGGTTGAAGCTGTTACTTTACAAGCTATAACATGCTTTGTAACGGTATATTTTATTTACTCAAAACGCCTGTTCCCCCTTAAACTCAATCTCAAATTAGCCAGTTCCCAGTTTATTAGGAAACTATCTGCGTACTCGTTTATGGCAGCAGTACCAGCGTTTATAAATCATTACTTTCGGATTATTCTAAGGAATCATATAACCGACACCCTGAGCGTTACTGACACTGGCTATTGGGAAGGAGTGTCAAGAATATCGGGTCTCTATTTTCTGATACTAAGTACGGCAACTGCAACATATATTCTTCCTAGGATGTCTGAGATAAGAGATGGGAGACTCTTAAGGAAAGAATTGTTTAACTCCTTCAAGTTTATTGTCCCCTTGACATTGCTTGTTTCGTCGGCCATTTATATATTTAGAGACGTTCTGATATTGCTCACATTAAGTAATGAGTTTATTCAAATGCGAGAACTATTTCTATTTCAGATGATTGGTGATACATTTAAGATCTGCGGTTACATTCTTTCAAGCCTAATGGTTGCAAAAGCAATGGCGAGAAGTTTTATTGTAGTGGAAATTGCATTTGGCCTCTTTTATTTCGTTCTTGTCTATTATGGAGTTATCTTTTTTGGTATCCAAGGGACTGTCTACGCTTATGCAATAATGTATTTGTGCAATTTTGTTACATTGCTTATTATATTTCGAAAGTTAATATTTTCAGGGGTATACAATCATGGATAGTCCCTTAGTTTCAATTATTATTGTAACACATAATCACAGTAGATTTGTCGCCCAGTGTATTAGTAGCGCTGTTAACCAGACCTATCCTAACACAGAGATAATTGTCATAGATAATGGTTCGACTGACAATACTCCCGAGGTCCTAGAAATACTTTGTGCACAGTATGGCTTTCAGCTTGTGCTGCAGGACAATATTGGCTTACCAGGGACTCTGAATAAGGCCATTAAGGATATGGCAAAGGGTGTCTATATTGCGCTTTGTGCTGGTGACGATTACTGGTGTTTGGATAAAATTGAGTATCAGGTTAATAGTTTTCTCAAGTGTGATCCAAGTATTGCGGTTCTAGCGGGGAATGCAGCAATAATTGATGAGTCTGGCGATCTTATTAGCAGCCAGAGATTTTCACCTGCTCGGATAATTGAGTTCAATGACTTGTTTCTGAAAGGGATATCAATTATGGGTTTAACAAGTCTGATAAGAAGAGATATATATTCTAAGGTAGGATGGTATGATCCTAATATTCATATCGAAGACTATTATATGTGGCTAAAAATAACTTCGTATGGATTTAAAATCATGCGAAGCAATAAGCTTCTTGGGTTTTACAGACAGCATAGTGGTAACGTGTCAAACAAACTTAACCAAAGATTGTCAGCGATGCAAACCATTTATTCTCAGTATAGTTACCATGAGCACTACGCGAAAGCGCTAGATAACATGCATATGAAATATTTCAAACGCTTTTCAATTCTAGACGGAAAGATGGCAATAATGTGTTTGTTCAAAGTTAAGAGTATTGCATCATTGTGTTCAATAAATCTTCTTGTTGGATTGGCAAACATTATTATTCCTCGAAGACTTAATCCTAAAAGAGAAATGAGAGTATAGATTTGCATTCCATGGGAAAACTTCTAGATCACTACCAAGCCATATCAGTATTGTTGATTTCATTACTGCCACCATTTATGCTTTTTCACGATATTGAAGCAAACTATGGAGTACCCTATGATTTTCTGTTTCTGGTTACAGCATTCAATTTACTCATATGTTTTACATTTGTAAGCAAGAAAATACATTTCAACAGGCTGCAACGATCAATATTTATTCAATACATTATTATTTCTATATACTTGGCATTTGTAGCGATGACATATTATGACAGGTCATTAAGCCTGATCTACTTCAAAACATACATAAAGAACATTGCTTTGGGGCTACTAGTTCTTTGTGTAATGAGCAACAAACATTTCCCGAAAGAGTTATATGTGCGTAAATATGGCGGACTCATGCTCGTGCTAAGTCTATTTTCTGTTGTTTTATTTGGCCTATACCTCGGGGGGGCTGCCACGTATTATGTTTTTCACTTCTCCTATGATGAAGTGAGACACTTTCCGTATTATAGAGTATTATTCCTTGGGTATCTTAACTCAGTTAATTATGGATTTTCTGCAAGAAGCCAGTCATTCTATACAGAAGCTGCACAGTTTGCTCAGGTATTACAGGTACCTTTGGGACTGAGCTTAATTCGTGTTAAGGTAAGAGGCGCATTATATTCGCTGGTAAAAATCATTATAATAGCGGCAGGATTTGCGTTAACATTTTCGGTTGCTAACTACTTTGCATTTGGCGCCATGTATGTAGTCTATGTGTTGGTAAACAGCAGATTGAAAGCCACTTACCGCATGTATCTAGGATCTCTTGCCATTGCGGTTCTAGTTGTCTATTTATTGTTTACGTTGTATGATGCAGCGCAAGGAGAGTATGCCTCGACATTATTTGCTAAGAATATTGAACAGCAAGATGTGATTAGAGGAGGTAGAATGTCCTACGCATTTAGCGCTTTGAATAATAGCTTGGTCGGCGACATAAGGCAAAAAATTGAGTATGATAGAAATCCCGGCGTTATTGGCAATCTTGCAATGATCGGGGGATATCCATTGTTGTTCTTGGTCGGCGGTCTTATCTTGTCTGTTACTAAGTCAATATTCCCATATTTGCGACATTCCAAGAATGCGTTAATCTTCTTTTGTTTTCTTGGCTTTTTGATATCCCACTTGTGGTACGGAGATTTTCTTGGAGTCCTCTTCATTCACCAAATGGCATTTATCAGCCTGTTTATCGAACGATAAAAAATGTGTGGTTTAATTTAGAAGACGACATCGTATTTTAATTGTCATGATGAATGCGAGTTGTTTACATTATTGGGACAGATAATCCATATGAATGCAAAAATATCGAGAAATAATCGGGAGTGTATTCAGATGTTTGGTGATTCCAGATACACGTTAGCCACTATTCTAAAGACTTTACGGATAGTTAAAAGGAGCATCACGTCATTTCCTCCTCCTAAGAATAGATTACACTGGCTTCATGGAAGCTATCGCTTAATAACTCTCAAAGAGTTTTCAAACACTTTTTTTGGTTATTACGACAAATCACCTTTATGCCCGAACAACAGTAACTATATCATTTATCACGCGAATAATGCACCCGCATCGAGAAATCCAAATCCATGTATTCCAACTAGAATAATACTCCACGACATTAGTAAAGACTCATATTCAGTAATTGGCGAAACATATTCATGGAACTGGCAGCAGGGTAGCAGATTGCACTGGCTCAATGGGTCAAGGATTGTATACAACATATATGAAATGGAGTCAGATACTTACCGAGCGAGAATTACCGATGTTCATAATGGAGAGGTTATAGTTAAGCAATTCCCAGTCCAGGATTCCTATCAAGACAGATACTATTTATCGTTGTCTTATTGTCGGCTAAACAAATTTTGTTCTGATTATGGGTATAGGAATAAAAGGGGAGATTGCGAAGAAACTGATACTGCTATATTCTACTGTGATTATGAAACTGATAAGTATGAGAAAATCGTTGACATAGAGTCAGCAATCCAAATGATCAATGCAGATAACTGTGCGTCCATAAGTAATGCATATTTTAACCATTTATTGATATCGCCATCAGGAGACAAATTTATATTTCTTTTAAGGCATGGAGACGGAAAGTCCAAGAAGCATTACTTATTCATGTATGGCATAAAAGATAGATTGATGAATCTATTGATTAGCAACCAGATAATAAGCCATTATACATGGATGAACAATAATGAGGTTCTCTTCTGGGGAATTGTCAATGGAGTTGGGGGCTACTTCATTGTTGACACTAATTTTGCAAAAATTAGTACCACATTGATACATTTGCCAGATGGCCACCCTTCAATAAAAAGCGATAGCTTGATCTACACAGATACATATCCCGACAAGAAATGCATTAGGAGGTTCTATGTCGCGGATATTTCTACCGGTATAACTAAGCTTTTAGCTGAGGTATATGAGCCACCAATTTACCAGAAAGAAACTAGATGTGATCTGCATCCCACAACTGCATCCATCGATATAAATATTTCAGGGAGCAGAACACTTTGTTTACATCATGAATAAAGATAATAAAAAAATGTTAATAATATCCCACAATCAGTATGGATACCAGATAAATACGTATAAGATCGCTCATTATCTGCAATCAAGCTATCATGTATCTTACATATGTATGGACTATAGGAGAGAACGAGTCCAAGAAGAGGGAGTCGATGTATTCTATGTCAACAGGCATCGTTTTAGGCCACTTGCGGTTCTGGTGTTTCTCTTCAACGTCATGAAACTAGCTGCCAAATTAAACCCCAGCATTATCATCGTGAAGCACTTTCCTCTATGCAGCATAGTCTGTTTTAAGAGATTATCAAAGAAAATTCTTGCAATCCAAACTGGCTCTGTCTCTTGCAGTGGGACTAGAAACAAATTAATGAACCTATGTTTGAAGTATGAATCATCTGTTTTTGATGCAAGGTTAGTTTTATCGGATGGCATGGTAGATTTGTTGCAAATAAAAAGAGAAGGTACCCATATCGTTCCCCTTGGTGGAGAGCCAATTTATAGACCGCTTAATAATGATCATCCAAAACACAGGCTATTGTATATCGGTTCATTTAATAATCGCAACATAGACATTACCATTAGGGGACTGAAGATATATTTTGAAAAAAATCCCACAGTAGAGTTATCCTATAGGTTGATTGGTTTTGGTTCAGAAAGGGTTGAAGAAGAACTAAGAAGATTGGTTGACGCTCTAGAACTGAATGGCATAGTTAGGTTTGAGGGATTGGTTCCAAACACAGAACTTGAGTCATACCTTTGTGACAGCGACGTAGGAGTATCGTTTGTCCCCATGACTCCATATTATGATGTTCAACCTCCCTCAAAGACAATCGAGTATCTCTTAGCTGGCTTGCCTGTGCTAGCTACTAGGACCAGCGAAAATATGAAACTGATTGATGAAAGCAATGGAATTCTCATAGATGATAACGAGTTAAGCTTTGCTGAAGGGCTGGCAGCTATTGTGTGTAGTAAGTTTGACTCGAGTGCTATCCGATCCGCTATGATGCCATTGTCCTGGAAAAACATTATTGAAAAACGACTCTGTCCCATATTTGAATCAATTGCAGATGATTACTGAGCCCCCATAGACTTGTATTTAATTACACGATCGATAACATTTTGATGTGTAATACTGACGATGTGCAACAATGCAATTGCCTAGTTTACGGAGGTATATGAAACTTACATTTGTTTTACGAGCATTCTTATCATGCTATGAAAGCATGATCCATAGCAGAGCTTATTTCTTGAACAGAGGAAACATATGAAGTATTTAGTGACAGGTGGGGCAGGCTTCATCGGCTCAAACATCGTATCGGAGTTGCTCAAACAAGGGCAGCAGGTAGTGGTACTGGACAACTTTTCGACGGGGAAGCGGGAGAACATCTTGCCTCTGATGAAAAACCCCAATATGACGATGATCGAAGGGGATTTGCGCAGTTTCCATATTGTTAGATCAGCGGTGAAGGGCGTGGATTACATCCTGCACCAGGGGGCTTTGCCTTCGGTTCCGCGCTCGATCAATGATCCGATCACTTCCAATGACGTGAACATCCTTGGCATGCTAAACATCCTGGAAGCAGCGAAGGAATTTGGCGTGAAGCGCGTGGTATGCGCGTCATCTTCATCTATCTATGGCAATAGCGAGACTCTACCCAAAGTGGAGACAATGCCAGTGAATCCGCTTTCGCCATACGCGCTCACCAAATACTCGCAGGAACGGTATTGCCAGATCTTTTCCCAGATATATGGATTAGAGACTGTGGCGCTGCGCTATTTCAATGTCTTTGGTCCGAATCAGGATCCCACCAGTCAATACTCTGCGGTTATCCCGAAGTTCATCAAGCTGATCATGGCGGATAAAGAGCCGGTGATCTATGGCGATGGCAGTCAATCTCGCGATTTCACCTTTGTGGAAAACAATGTATGGGCGAATATCCAGGCTTGCACTGCGCCGAAGGCGGTGGGACAGGTGGTAAATATTGCTTGTGGAGAGCGCTATACTCTGATTGATCTGGTAAACATGATCAATGAGATCTTGGGGAAGAATATCGAGCCGAACTTTGAGCCTGATAGAGCGGGGGATGTGAAGCACTCACTGGCGGGGATCGATAAGGCCAAGGATCTCCTAGGTTATAGGGTTAGAGTTGGTTTTGAAGATGGGCTAAAAAGAACTGCAGAGTATTATCTTAATACTGGAGCCCGAAGATGAAGGGAGTATGAGTTGTATAATTTATACTAAGGTGTCATTGAGCATTAAATCGGGCCAGAATCTGTGAGAGTTAACAGAGAAAATGTCTGAGCTAATGGCTCACTTAACTTCATATAGGTAAACAGGTTTGATTGTAATGAGTAAGAAAATCAAGGTAGCTGTTATCGGAGCGAAGGGATTCCCTGCCAGGGGGGGAGCTGCTCGCTCCAACGAAGAGATATACTGTCGATTGGTAGACAAATGTGATGTGACGGTTTATGCGATGTCCACGCATGCTAGTAAGAAAGAATACCATGGAATCAAACAAATCATCATCAAGGTTCCGAAGCATCACTGGGGTTATGTGGTGTGGTATCTTTTTGCATCGGCTTTTCATGCACTATTATTTGGTAAATATGATGTTGTACATGTGAATCACTTATCTTCGGGGTTTATCATTCCCTTATTGAAGATTAGGTATAAGGTACTCCTTACTGCTCATGGCATAAGCTATGAGAAAGATGAGAAATGGAGCAAAATTCAAATGACTGTCAGTCTCTCATTTGAAAAGATAGGAATCAAATACTCTGATCTCGTAGTATCGGTAAGTAAATCTGGCGCAGTTCATCTCGCTAAGATGAACAGTAATACATTGTTCATTCCCAATGGTGTCGATATTGCTCTCTCAGCCAGTACTGACACACTGGTTTCGGAGGTGAAGCCAACCGATGTGACTTTTGCAGCTGCACGTATAATCCCATTGAAGGGACTGCATGACTTGTTAATAGCTATCAAACATGTTAATAATCACATTAAGCTACGTGTGATAGGCGATCTTGATCAGATAACCTCATATAAGGAACACATTACGAACCTTAGTCGGAGTCTTGATTGTGAATTCACCGGCGTAATCGAAGGAATGACCACCCTCTCCGGTGTCATTAGAAAGTCAAGATTGTTTGTATTCCCCTCTCATAGCGAGGGGATGTCGAATATGTTACTTGAAGTTGCTGCTATGAGAGTACCTATTATAGCAAGCGATATTGAACAAAACAAAGATGTCTTTAATGACCAAGAAGCATTATACTTCAGTTGTGGCGACTCTCAAGATCTTGCAGAAAAAATAACTTGGGCTCTCGACCACTATGATGCCATGAAGGTCAAAGCGTTACATGCTTACAATAGATTATCACATGATTACTGCTGGGATAACATTGCTGAAGCGTACTATCAAGAAGCTAAAGGTCTTGCAACTAGCAATTGATCATGTATTTCCAAAGAGAATGACTGGGGAATTTTTCACTGATGCGGACGCTACGAAGAATACGTCGATATATGTATAAATAATCTCAATCATTGCGATTTTTTCAAGATTACATGTATGGGCTTGTTATCATTATGCGGTAGTGACTGCGTGAGTTTATGTATAAAGTGTTGAGAGAAGAGTCAAATCATAATATTGTCTTGTGAAATTGGGCATGAGCTGGAATCATAACATTCATTCTCGCCACATTGTGGAACAATCATCATGGATAAAGAACTATTTCGTGTTGAAACAAATAGTACACCGTTAACAGGGTTTATGTTAGGACTTACTGGATTCGTGCACCGTAACAATATAAGAGATTTTTGCCTTTCTACTCATGAAATTCTATCTGATACGTGTGATAATGTCAATAGTAGCAGGCAATCAGAATGATTCTAATGTTCAACTGACATATAGGAGGGGCTGAATTGTGCGATAGCACAAGTACACATCAATTCAAAGGTGAGCATTACAACTTGCATATGGTGTATTTGTATGAACGGGAAGCGTGGTGATTAATGAAAGTAACTAGAACAGAGTATTATACTCCCATGAATGGAGTGATAGACCAGGTTAAACTATCAAGCAAGAAGCGTGGAATCAGCCTCTTACGGTTTGTCGTCAGAAAACTTAGAAACTACCTTTGTGAGGTCTTAGCTTATAAGTGCCCAGTAAACCCAATTCGAATAAAACTGCATAAATGGAGGGGTGTGAATATTGGTGAAAGAGTAATGGTCGGAATGGAGGTTGTGCTTGATCACGCATATCCTGAATATATTACACTTGAGGATGATTGTGGTCTAGCTGGGTTTAACTATATCTTGACACATACTAATCCGAGACAACACTTCGAGAATATCCTGGACTCTTATGTGGCACCAGTTACGATAAAAAAAGGGGCTTGGATTGCCGTGGGGGCGATGATTCTCCCGGGAGTAACAGTCGGGGAATTCAGCATTGTTAGTGCGGGATCAATTGTAACATCAGATGTACCCCCTTATACCGTAGTTAGCGGGAACCCCGCAAAAGTCGTTAGTAAGTTTAATCCAAAACAGATTCACGGAATCAAAGGAGTATAAATGAACTGTGTGATCGATGGTTTGCAGATCAATGGAATTTCTTCCTGTGTCCCCAAAGCAGTAGTAAAGAACGACCGTAATCAACTTGATTTGCCTCAAGAAGAAATCGACAAGCTGGTTAACAGCATTGGTATCAAAGAAAAGCGGGTGGCAGATCTGGATGTGACTGCTGCAGATCTTTGCTATAAGGCAGGTGATAAGCTACTAAATGAGTTGAATATTAATCGGGATGAGGTCGATGCAGTAATATTTATGACGCAAACGCCAGACTATCTGATGCCGGCTAATGCTCCGATACTTCAACACAGGCTG
Organism: Fermentimonas sp.; assembly: GCA_028683355.1. Lineage (GTDB taxonomy): Bacteria > Bacteroidota > Bacteroidia > Bacteroidales > Dysgonomonadaceae > Proteiniphilum. The sequence continues at coordinate 7,025 of JAQUIZ010000041.1, read as the reverse complement.
GGACTAAAAAAGGATGCAATTTGTTTTGACATGGGATTAGCATGTTCGGGATATGTCTATGCTCTATTCGTGGCATCCAGCATTTTGCAGAATCCTGCGATAAATAATGTATTGTTACTGGATGGTGAAACTGCCTCTAAGTTTACATCGAAGAAAGACTATGTCAATTACCCCTTGTATGGCGATGCTGGTACAGCAACCCTGATCGGCAAGGGTTCAATCCAAAATACATCTTACTTCTCATTGTATACTGATGGCAGCGGATACGATGCAGTTATGATAGAGAGTGGAGGTTACCGAAATCCGATTAGTATACAAGGTTTGGAAGAGCTTCCCCGGGATTCTGGCAATTATGGCCGCTCAAATGATGTTTACATGGATGGACTAAAAGTGTTTAATTTTACCATGAAAGAAGTGCCAAAAAGCGTCAAGAAAACTCTTGAGTTCGCTGAGACAACGATTGATGCTATAGACTACTTTGTGTTTCATCAATCTAATAAGTTCATGACAGATTTTTTTGCAAAAAAGTTGAAAATACCATTGGATAAGATGCTCTACTCCATACAGAAGTTTGGAAACACCAGCTCAGCATCAATCCCTTTGACAATAAGTGTAAATCACCAAGTGTTTGAGCATAAAGAGAATAGTACCATTTTGTTGTCAGGTTTTGGTGCCGGTTTATCTTGGGGGAACGCATTGGTAATCTTGGATAAAACTTTGATTATTCCTCCTATAGAAATGTAATGAGAATACATCCTATAGCAATTGCCACAGGAGATATTAAGACCTCCATAGATTTGTATAGAAAGATGGTGTACAACGTAGGACAGTTTGTAGAATATACAAAATGAGATGTTCGGATCTGCTTTATCTCTCTAGACAATGTAAGACTCGAGCTGGTGCAACCACTGTCCAGCACAAGTCCTGTATCGAAGATACTGGAGAAATCAGGACATGATTAATGAATCAGATTTGTTATCAGACCGATTCTATCAGTGCAAGTATCAAGGATTTTGCGGAGCTTGGATTTATGGCTATTTCCAAAGTTGATTCTACCCCGGCGATAGAGGAGAAAAGAGTAGTCTTAATGTTTCACAAAAGATTGGATTTGATAGAACTAGTGGAGAATTAGATGAGCTTTTATATCATTCGTAACTATACTGTAGAACACTTGTTTGGTGATAATCACGACTATTCGCACTATAATTCATTCAATCCTAATGAGAGGGATCTATCTTCATATGATGCAGTAGTGAATTTCATGATGCCCCCTCTCTCGGGTTCTTATAAAGAACGAGTTCAAGGTATGAAAGCAAGCATTCAGACTTTGAATCTGATGATATCTGAAGTGAAGTCCAGACTTATCCTGTTTACCATGCCCTATATTGGAGCATTCCACACTATTGAAGACACAAGGCTTCAACAGCTAGTTAGCACTTACAACGACACATGTTATCAAGCAGCCACAATACCTAACGTGTTTTGTATTGATTTTGCTGTATTCACACAAAGGATACCATCTGATTCACTGGTAGACTGGAAGCATTTCTACATGTCGCAGATTGCGCTAAACCCCAAGTATTCAGCCATCTTCAAAGATTGGTTTGATCTTCAAATGAGCGCAATACTCGCAAAACGCAAGAAGTGTATAATCCTGGATTTGGATAACACTCTATGGGGTGGTGTGATCGGGGAGGATGGGCTTGATGGAATTGACTTGGGGGGGGGCTATCCAGGCAATGTGTACTATGATGCACAGAAGTTACTGCTTTCTGCTTATGAAAACGGTGTAATCTTGGCGATATGCTCGAAGAATAACGAGGCAGACGCTATGGACGCGATCGAGCGTCATCCCAATATGGTTCTGCGCGATAGACACTTTGCTATCAAGCGCATAAACTGGGAGAATAAAGCAGAGAATGTTCAAAGTATTGCTGCTTCACTGAATATTGGCTTGGACAGCTTGGTTTTCATTGACGACAATCCCTCCGAGCGGGCGCTAGTAAAGAGCTTTGTGCCGGAGGTTACTGTTCCTGATTTTCCGGAAAAGCCATACCTCATCCCCGTTTTTATTAATTCAGTCTTAGAGAACGAGTTTACTTTGTATCAGCTTACTGAAGAAGACAAAAAGAAAACCGATCAATACCGTCAAAACGCGGTTAGAGATGAGTTTAAAAGTTCTTATACCGACTACAATCAGTATCTTATTGAACTAAAAATGATATTGGAGGTATCAAAAGCGAATAAACTGGATATTCCAAGGGTCGCGCAGCTTACTCAGAAAACAAACCAATTCAATCTCACTTCCAAAAGATACTCTGAGAGTGATATTAAGAACTTCATTGATGAAGGGAATCTGGTATTGATAGCTAAGGTGAAGGATAGGTTTGGCGAGTATGGCTTGACAGGGGTATGCATCGTAAAAATCAATGGAAATGAAGCAGAGATCGATACTCTATTAATGAGTTGCAGAGTTATAGGCAGGGAAGTTGAAAATGAATATATCTGTCAAGTATTGGCTTATCTAAAGCGTCTCGGCATTAGATCAGCATATTCTCAGTATATAAAGACAAAAAAGAATGCAATGGTTAAAGACTTCTACTTGAAATCAGGTTTTTCTGTGCAAAGAGAAACAGAGCAAGATACCGCGTATGTGTTGGTTCTTGACAATTATGACGTTGACCACAAAGATATTATTGAGGTAGTTTGGAAAGATGAAGAACAAGATTAAAGATATTATGGCAAGGGTCTTTAAAATGGATGCATCGTCCATTACGGATGATGTTCAACAGCAAGATATTGAGGCTTGGGATTCCCTTGCTCATTTGAACTTAATTCTGGAGCTGGAGAGCGAGTTTGATGTGTCTTTTGAGCCGGAAGAAATCGGAATCATGACTAGTATGACGGCTATTGAACAGCAGACACTGTTTCATTTAGGAGGAAAAGATTAATGGAAAGATTCCTAAGCTTAGTTACTGAAGTATTACTTCTTGATGATACTGATGTTAAGATTAACGATAATTTCAGAGAATATGATGAATGGGATTCATTATCAGCTCTATCTTTTCTGGCGATGCTCAATGAAGAATATGACATTGTTATCTCAAGGCGCGAGTTCGATGATATGACGACTTTACATGATGTATATAGGTACCTATGCGATAATGTGGGGTCTTAGTATGCTAAATAGTAAGAGAATACAGGTATCAGGCGCCACGTCAGGACTAGGAAGACATACAGCATTAACGATGGCTTCTCTTGGGGCTAACGTAGTGATATGTGGGCGATCCAGTGATCGAGCAACTCTATTAAAAACCGAGATCGGTTCAATGTCAGAAGTAGCTCTATTTGATCTCACGGCATCGTTAAAACTTGATAATACTAGGATTTTCCGGATTGAAGGAGGAGTATATGCTGGGTAGCTTGGAAGGTAAGAATATAATTATCACCGGCGCTTCTTCGGGTATAGGGAAGGCTTGTGCAGTTGAGTGTAGCAAAGCTGGAGCACAGGTTCATTTGATTGCCAGAAATCTTGATAAACTCAATGAAGTTTCTGCTATGTTGGGCGACAGTGTTCATACGGTCAATAGCTTTGACGTAACTCACTCTGAGGGGATTGAGCCCCTGGTGAAAAGTATTGTGGATACTCATGGCAAGATTGATGGATTCATTCATTCAGCCGGGATCCAGATTACGGTGCCAGTTAGGGCCAGTACTAGGGATAGCTATGTCTCTCTGTACAGTGTTAATAATGTTGCAGCTTATGAGTTTGCTAGAAGCATATCACGGAATAAAATAAAAAGTTCGAGGGGAGCAAGCATAGTTTTCATCTCCTCAATGATGAGTATTGTAGCTAATCCCGCTTTAGCAGCATACTGCTCTTCAAAAGCTGCCTTGCTCGGTGCAGCAAGGTCCATGGCATTGGAGTTAGCAAAACAAAAGATACGGGTGAATTGTGTTTCACCTGGATTTATGTCGGATTCCAAAATGATGCGAGATGATCTACAAGGCAGCCTTTCCCAATCCGAGATAGATGAGCTCAAAAAGGGATATCCCCTAGGATTGGGGGAAACTATAGACGTTGCAAAAATGTGTGTCTATCTATTGAGCGATGATGCGAAGTGGATCACCGGACAGAATATTGTGATAGATGGTGGGTATAGTGCAAGGTGATCCACGGATGGAGCAGAGATATGCAATGCTCACCAACGACGTTGAGACTACATCAGTTTGGTTCAACTCCCTCAGGGACGAAACCGGAAAGAAAGTCTTTGAAGAAGGTATGCCCATTTTGTTGAGTCTCTATGCAAAGTATAAAGTAAGATCAACCTTTTTTTTCACGGCATACATAGCCAAGCTATATCCTGAGATAGTGCGTATGATTGTTAAAGACGGTCATGAAGTCGCTTCACACGGCAAATCACATGTAAAAGAGAATGGCTTCGACGTGATGCCGTTCCTCATGCAAAAAGAGCATCTGGACTATTCCAAGAAACTCCTGGAGGATATTTCCGGTCAAGAAATTGTGTCCTTCCGAGCCCCTGCTTTGCGAGTGAATAACGATACTTTGAGGGCATTGGTTGAGACTGGCTTTAGGTATGATAGTTCCGTGGCCTCACAAAGGTTTGATTTTTTCATGTCTTTTGGCGGTATTAAGAAGCTTCATTGGCTTACTGCACCAAGGCTCCCATACCGAGTAGCTGATGATAACTTCTTTAGGAAGGGGCAAAGTCAGCTGATAGAGATTCCTCTGACAGCCTTATTAACACCTTATGTCGGTACCACGATGAGGATAATACCGAGATATACTGCGCTTCAAAGAAGAATCCTCCATATGGAAACAAAGCTAACCGGTAAGCCCGTGGTTTTTGATATTCATCCCAATGAGTTCATCGATGAAAGTGCAGAGCCTCGGATTATAGAGAGAAGAAGCTCTAACCCGGTTAAGTATCTACTGCAGGACTTGGTCCGCAGCAAGCTCAAAGTGAAGAACTTGGGATCAGATGCAATACCTTTGTATGAATCCTTGATCCGGTTCTATCATACAAGAGGATATGAGTTTCAGACGATTAAGCATTATGGGGAGAGCTCAAGCATTTAGCATGGCGGGTGATAATGAAGGAAATGGAATTATCAAAGTGTGGAACACGCATTTTTTTTCATTCAGGACTAACAGTAATGAGATCGGTTAAAATACTTTGTTTCTCTAGCATTATTGATATGTCATCTTACATCTTGCTGTGCGTGTTATCCATTATGATTGCTAGTTGCACATCCAGTACAGCTCCGAAGACTTCTACCGTTAGGGGGAGAGTAATTCTGGAAGGGATGGATGACCACCAGGCTGTGTCGGTGCTGCTTTACAAAGCAGGTATCGTGGGCGATGAGCTGCGTGCGGTCAATACACAATATCCCAGCCTTGGCTTTCCGCTGTGGGATCAGCACCTCTTTGATCATAGGGATTATGCGCCTGTCTACTCTACGACCACTAGCACAGATGGCAGCTTTGAGATAAACAAAGTAGAGAGGGATAAGTATATCTTGGTCTTGCTCCACGAAGGCTTTGGGCCTCGCTATTTGTATGACCTAGAGCTTGATTCTGATGCCTTAGAAGCAAACAATGGGGAGGATATCACCTTGTTTGAAGTGATTGAGCTGCCGCAATATGTGGATGGGGACTTTGTGTTTGAATCCGGAAAGAGCTATGTAGCAGAGACGGATGTGACCTTCCTGCCGGGAAGTGTGCTTTCTGTAATGGGAGGTTCGGCATTATGGATTGGATCCCAAAGTAGCGTTACCTGTCACGGTGAGATTGAGTTTCAGTCAAGTCATACAAATCCTTTCAAGATTGGCTCAAAAGACCAGCTTTATCACACTGATACTAGCTTTAATCCCTTCGCGAAATTTGAGATATCTCAATTGGCAGAGCTCAATGAGATTACTGGGCTTGTGTTTCGCAACTCACAAGAAGGCCTAGTCTTGAAGGGGTCGAACATTGATGTAAGTGAGTGTCTTTTTTCTGATAATGCTACGTCTTTCCTGCTAACGTTAGGTGGCGATATTACTGTTAGAAACAGCTATTTCGTCAAATCTGTTGGGTCAAATGGCGTTGGACTTTCATTGTTTGATTCGCATGATGTAGTGATTGAGTATTCATCGTTCAGCTCCATAAGCAGTGTCTCGCTTCTCATTGAGATTAGCCAAGGCATCAAATCAAAGAATAACCTATTCAATGGAGGAAGGCAGCACATATTAAATCGATTCTCATCTCAGCTGGAGGTCGATAATTGCACTTTTCTCGACGGAGTGTATTGTCTGACTAATACTGCTAGTTCTACAATGGAAGTTCAGTGGTCGGATATATATGGGGAAACCTGTATATATACTTATCATACAGCGAATCATATTAATACTCCTTCTAACGGATGGACGAAAGCAAGCTTCAATAACTTCAACTCTTCAAAAACAGCCGTTGAGGCACGCGGATACTTTGTTTCAAATGATGATTATGTGGTATTGAATTTTGCAGATAATTTCTGGGGTACAAGCAATACGCAAGAAATAGCAGACATGATAATTGATTACTATGACCTTGAGCCCCCGGAATATCCACAACGCGCGTGGCCACTAATTGAGTATGTCCCTTTTAGACCCAGCAGGGTTGTGAATGCGGGAGTTCAGTAAAAGGTGGTGGAGCTGGTTGGGCAGAGTGTGAAGAAACCAGATAAAAAAGATAGTTTCACGCAGATTGGGGAAGTTGTAGAGTTTTGGCGATTTGACGATTGGACGATTTGGCGTTTTGGCGTTTTGGCGATTGGACGATTTGGCGTTTTGGCGTTTTGGCGATTGGACGATTTGGCGTTTTGACGATTTGGCGATTTAGCGTTTTGACAATTTTAGGATATGGAGATATGAAGAGTTTTAAGGATTTGGATGTTTGGAATAAGGGGATTGATTTTGTGGCAGAGATAAGTGGTTTCACGCAGATACCGCAGATAAAAGCGCTGATTTTCGCAGATTTTATT
>JAQUIZ010000159.1 GCA_028683355.1 Fermentimonas sp. | reverse complement strand
AGGGAGCAGCCGTTTGCGGGTATTCACATTTGTCCATCGTCCTCTCTTGACGTGCCGGATGAGCAGACCGCCCGGCTCGTGATTCTGCCCCCCACGGATGAATACAAGGCGACAAACCAAAATAACATGGCAATGACCGCCGTGAACAATATTTTGAACAATCGCGGGAACACGCCACGCATCTATCGGAATATGCTCGCGTTTATCGCACCTGAGCAAGACCTGATGAATTCCCTGAAACAGACGGTTCGCCGTTACCTTGCGTGGAAGTCCATCAAAGAGGACAGTGAGGACTTAAACCTCGATGCGGCTCAGAACCGTGAAACCGACAACAACTTAAGCCGCTTCAACCGAACAGTTGACGACCAAATCAAGGAAGCATACTGCTGGCTGCTTGTTCCCTATATTGACAAGAACACCGATATGAAGACCATTGTCTGGGATACCATCCGTATCAGCGGCGGCAATGACAGTATCATCAGCAAAGCCGCAAAGAAGATGCTCCAGAACGAACAGATTATTACGAAGTGGGCCCCGGCTCTGCTCCTGATGGAACTCGATAACGTGCTCTGGCGCGAAACCGACAACATCGCTGTCAAGAAGTTGTGGGAGTACCTTTGCACCTATTGCTATCTTCCGCGCTTGGCGAACGAGAACGTCCTGATGGATGCCATCCAGACAGGATTGAACTCTACCGAGTATTTCGCCTTTGCTTCCAGCTTTGACGGAACACGATACATTGATTTGAAATTCAATCAATACGTAGGCATCGTGGAGCGTTCCGGCTATCTTGTGAAGGTCTCCATCGCTAAGAAACAGATTGACGAGGAAGAAGCAGAGAGGCAAGCAGACGCGGCAGCAAGGGCAGCACAGGAAGGCGGCTATACCATTCCCGGAAGCGCAGACGGCGAAGGGGTCCATGTCTCCACACCGTCAAACGATGGCGGCGCAGTCCACGAAGACAATACCTCATCCGTGCCCACGCCAAAAAACAAACGGTTCTTTATGTCCGCTGACCTCGACACCACGCGCATCAACCGCGATGTCCAGAAGTACGTTGAGGAAATCATCCAACACTTGACTTCAGTCGATGGTGCAAGGGTCACGGTTTCACTTGAAGTCCAAGCAGAATCCGCCGAAGGCTTTACACAACAGACTGTACGGACAATTTCCGAGAACTGCCGGACGCTGCGGGTAAGAGATTCTGGGTTTGAGGAATAAAGCAGATGCTTTACAGGAGGGATTGCTATGTATATTGCAAATATTGAAATAGAAAATTTCAGGGGGTTTAGCGTCAAAAAAGTAGTTAAACTCAACGAAAAATTGAATATTTTCATTGGTCACAATAACTCGGGGAAGACCACGATTATTAAAGCTCTTCAAATACTATTTGACACTTCGTATCCCAAAAAACTAGGCATTAATGATTTTAATCGGCAACTATCTATCGACTATTTAAAGGAGAATCCCCCGCGTGTCGTGCTTTCCTCGACTTTAAAAGAAAGCAAAGGTGAAGCAGAATATTCCGAGGATATCGTTTTAGTATCAACCATGCTGACAAAAATTCAACGTCCATACGAAGCTAAAATAACTTACGAATTTTTTCTGCCTGAAAAGGAAATTGATGAATATAAGGCTACAATGGCGGCTATTTCCAGTCCAGACATTGATGAATATTGGAGTGAAATCGAGCATTCCTTTTTAAATAAATATGTGTGGAGGCTATACGGTGGCGACGAGAAGTTAAAAACGGTCGTCGACAATGATATACTGAATAGATTTGATTTCGAGTTCATGCAGCCAATCAGAGACGTTGAAAGGGATTTAAGTTCGGGGAATAACTCCCTTTTGAAAGAGGTTATCGACTTCTTTATCGATTATGAAATTAAAAGCGATACTACAAAAACCAAGGATGTAATCAAAGATGATTTGCAAAAAGTGAAACGAGAATTTGCCGAATCGTCACGGCAGCTAATGGCTAAGTTACAGGGTCGCCTTACTGCTGGGGAAAAGCAGATCGTAACATACGCAGACAATACCGGCGCGACTTTTGACGAGGCTTCGCCACGTTTCAGCGGAGTTTTAAACGAGACAACTTTATACTCTGCTTTAAGGCTCACATTAGAGGATAAAACCGGTATTAAGCTGCCGCCAACCAATAACGGCTTGGGCTATAATAATCTGATATACATTGCTTTACTTCTTGCCAAAATGCAAAAAGACGCGATGGGTGAGTACTACGGGAGTAACGCTAAACTATTTTCTGTCTTGGCAATTGAGGAGCCGGAAGCCCACCTGCATCCGTCGCTTCAATATCAGTTTCTAAAATTTTTGAATGATAATATGAAATCCAACGTCAGGCAGATATTTTTAAGTACGCATTCGCCTAACATTACAGCCGCTTCCAAACTGGACAATCTGATTGTCCTTAATAAAGAAAAAGAGGAAATCGAAGTTGCTTATCCGGGCCTTGTCTTTGATTTGACGAATAAGGAAGATAAAGCCTCAAAGTCATATATCGAAAGATACCTTGATGTGACTAAATCCGACATGCTGTTCGCCAAAAGAATTATCTTGGTCGAAGGCATCAGTGAGCAACTTCTGTTACCTATATTTACTCGATATCTAAACAGCGACTTGGTCGACAGCCATGTCGCTGTTATCAATATTGGTGGCAGGTACTTTTCGCATTTTTTAAGACTTTTTGATAGAGATAAAAATGAGTATGCTATAAATAAACGCATAGCGGTGATTACCGATTTAGACCCGGTAAGAAAGAAAACCGATGTTAAAGGCGCTCGATTTTGCTCATGTTATCCGTTTGAATTAGGCAAAGACAGCAGTTACGAATATAAATCTATTTCAAATACGATTGCCAACCTCTACTCGGATCGTAAAAAGTCGATCAGTGTTTTTACTCAAACGAACAATACCGGCTGCACTTTTGAATATGATCTATTGCTACATAACCCCACTTGTAAAGAACTGATTGTGCCAAGTATTACTAATGGAGACACTCTACTATTTCTAATGAATAATTATACCAAAAAATATGAGGAAATGGTCGCAGCTGTCGGCGATAGTGAGGAATGTAAGCGCATAAAAGATGATTTATCAGACTCCAAAAATAAAGACCAACTTATTGCTGCCTTATACCTGCTCTATGTTAGTAAAGCCGCGTCGGCGCAGGAAATTGCGGAAGTTTTAGATAAAAAAGAGACCGATTATCTTAAAGGGGCGTTTTCGTTTAAAATACCACCATATATTGAGGGGGCTATCAAATGGGTTTTGAAATAATAACTTTAAAAGATAGTCATGAGACAATCGATATCGAGCATCCCTTTAAAGTCAATGCGGGGCCGGGAGCTGGAAAAACAACATGGCTTATTAATCATATTAAAAATGTGGTTAAGCGTTCTAATCGACTTGGACAAGTCAAAAAAATCGCCTGTATTACATACACGAACGTCGCCGCAAAAAAGATTCTATTGGATCTCGGCGAAGCATGCGAAAGCGTTGAAATAGGTACAATCCACGCTTTTTTATACAAGCATGTTGTTAAGCCATATGTTTCGTTTTTAGGCATTCCGGAACTAGACGTCGATAGAATAAAAGGGCATACCGAATACGTCCCAAATAAATCAATCTTATATAGTGTCAAGGCAGAAACCAAGCAAACGTATCTGGAAGATAAAAATCTTTTAGAGGCATTGCTCGATTTACAGTGGAAATTCGATAAAAGTGACATCTTGCAAGTTATACCGCGTAAAATATTTAAATTTAGAATCAAAAGAGAAACATACCTCGTCTATAAGAAAATCTGCTGGGCTAAAGGCATCTTGCACCACGATGATGTTTTATACTTTAGCTGGCGTCTTATTACTGAATTTCCTTCTATCCTTGAGATTTTAAGGGCTAAATTCCCATATGTTTTCGTTGACGAATTTCAAGATACTAATCCGATTCAAGCGGAAATACTAAAGAAATTGGCCGAAAAGGAAAGTATCATTGGTATAATCGGAGACAAGGCTCAGTCGATATACAAGTTTCAGGGAGCCGATGTCACCCAGTTTATTAATTTTAACCTCAAGGGAATGGCCGAGTATAAAATTGAGGGAAACCATCGAAGCACAGAAGAAATTATCAATATTTTGAATATTGTAAGGAATGATCCAACGCTTACTCAATATAGTCCAGAAAATAGACACGGATGTCAACCTCGAATACTAGTTGGCGACATTATGGAGACTTATCAACAAGCTAAACAGCTTTGTGGGAAGCAGACTCTATGGACGCTTTGTTACAGAAATGTGACATCTAATTGTCTAAAAAAGGGCTACAATGCAACGGATGAAGATATTATGCTGGAGGACATCATTGCAAATGATAGTAATGCCGCCCGTGCAAAACAGTTCTTTTACGTTATATCTTCAATTGAAAATGCCCGGGATAATAAGATTAAAGACGCTCTTAAATTAATGAAGCGCGCTATGCGTAATGAGGATGCCGACAGGATGGCCCTAATTCAATTACAATATTTTTTAGATAATTATGAGATTTTTAAGGACAATACCTTGACGCAATTCTATTCCACCTATTTAGATGACAAAACATTTAGCAAAAGCAAAATTACCAAGGGAAAACCTAAAGACTTTTATGATTCAAAAAAATACAGCGATATGGCGCTGGCCGTTAGAATAGATGACGATGATTGCATAACACGTACGATTCATAAAGCTAAGGGTGACGAGAATAACTGCGTGATGGTTATTATATCGGAAACCAATATCACCAAACAAGGACTCGATTTTATATTAAACCCGAGTATTGCCCCTGAAAATAACCGTGTTTATTATGTCGCGCTTAGCCGTGCTCGGGAAAAACTTTTCATTTCAATCCCTAAAATAGATAGCGAAGTAAAAGATAAGCTAATTAAGGTCGGTTTTGAAATAATAAATTGCTCATAAGTATTTGTAGCGTATAGGTCAATATATCTCGGAAACACAGTGGATGTGTCAAGTCCTAAACCATACATCGACTTATTTGACTTATTCCCTCGAACAGATAAAAACCGTTGACCTGTTCCCTCGAACAGAACACCTCCATAAAAACTACTATCGACCTATTCCCGAGAACAGACAAAAAGAAAAATAAAGTCCAGACATCAAGGTGAGCCTATCGTTTCACGTTGAGACAGTAGTATTGATGTCACGAAAAGATAAATAAATAGGCTCAGAAGCGCTTAAATCAAAGGTTTTCAGACTTTCGGTAACAATCATTGATTGCTGGGAACCTTATTGCCTGTCAAAAT
>JAQUIZ010000040.1 GCA_028683355.1 Fermentimonas sp. | reverse complement strand
GTTGCACCCGCATAAGCTGCAACACCTCCAATGACAATTAAAAATAGTATTAAAAATTGAGTTTTACTCGTCATGATATATCACTTCGATATTTTATGAGTCATGCTCTAAAATTCTTATGCAGTATGTAAATATCATTCATTCTATATAAAATTAGTCAGAAGAATATGTATTTATATAAGTTTGTCTAATATTGCATAGAGTTAAAATGATCGAAGATTGGAAACCTCAATGGACAGCTAACGACATTAGAACAGTAGGAATACCGTTAGTGTTTTTGGTTAGCTATGTGTTTGGATTTTATTTTATGAGACAATGCGCAGACATGGTAAACACTGTCCCCTGGAACAGTACAATATTAATAGGGCCTATAATGGGAGCTTTCGGTGTGGGTTTTGCTGTAAACTACCTGTACCAGATGTTTATTAATGGTATTTTTTTAGTATTTAAGGAGCTCGATGTATGAAACATCCTGGATGTGTTCACGAAAGTTGGTGTGGCCTAGAAGTTAGAGCTTGTTCAGAATGTTCTTATGGAGGAGATTACGATGCGTGCGTAACCTTTAGAGTAGGAACAAATGCTGAAAAAGTTATGTTGGAGGCATAATATGAAAGATCAAATATTAAGCGGTTGGATTGGAGAAAAAATCGAAAAGAATATTGAAGAATTTATTCAACTTTTCAGGGATAGGTGCCCAACAGGTAATATCGGAATATCTTATGCGGGTATTGTAAAGCTTGCAATTGAAAAAACTAAATTGGAAGTTATGGATGACTTAGGGCCTAATGATTATAGTGAGGAACTTGACAATATCGCAGATGCTTTAAGGCAGTGATCAACTTGAAATATATGACTCGCCCATTAATGGTTGATGCTGAGATATTCAGACCAGGAATGGAATCAGGAATATACAAGCATTGGGTTGAAGGACGCGAGCCCTGGGATAGTTATGAAGCTGAAGATCCCTACATAATGATCAACTACAGAAAAGTGTTCTTGCGCTATGGGGACTGGATTGTAACGTACCCTAAAGGAAGAAAAGAAGTGATGACTGATAGTGAATTTAATAATAAGTTTAAAAAGATTACTGATGAAGTTGATAGAAAGTTAAGCTCTATATTTGATTTATCAGAAAAATAAAGGTAATATAACAGAAATTTTTAGATTGCTTTCCAGAAGAAAGTTTTTCTACTTTTTTTTATTATACATTCTATAGAGTGTATGACCTAGATCCCATAATAAAGGTCAATTTTGATCAACTTTGAGTTCAAGTATATAAACTCCGAAAAGCTTAAATAAGTTGTTGTCCTACTTGTTTGTGAAGTAGGACAAAACCTAAATTAAAGTTGATCACGGAGATGCTAGAAAAAGATGTCTGACTTTAAACCAATAACAGGAAAAGCTAAAGATGAATGGGAACTTTATATGGCTAAGTTAGAAGGAAATTTTGAAGAGCTTCAGAAACTTGGTTATATCATTCAGTGCTGTGAATGCGGAAGCAATGGTATTCAAGTGTTCAAAGAATCTTGTACCTATGCAGGTCAAAAAGTACAGTATATTAATGAAAATATCATTTATAGTAATGTGCAGTTGCAACATATGAGTGGAGTAGAATATAGATGTGCAAATTCTTATTGTAGAAATAAATCTAGAAACATTGAAAAGTTTATAAAAAAAGTAACATAAAAGAACATATGAATGGAGTTGATTAGAAGTGCAATTCATACAAGTGAATTTGATCAAAGGAACAGAAAATTATAACAGAATGTATGCTATAAGCAGTGATTTCTTTTTCACTCGCTTTTGTAATAGAAATAACCTGGTAGTACGAAATAGAAAAACCATAACAGGTACAGAGTATTTAGTGGCTCCAAAGGAATGTAAACAAACAATAGGTATGGGTAAAGAGGTTTTCAAATGAGGACACTGCGATCCCATAATTACTTTCTTAGATCACATGGGAGATGTACAAAACAAGATGATTGCAGATTCCAAACTCGATTTTCCGGAGAAGTCTATTGCCAGGATAATATAGGAGAATACAGCGACTACTGCGGGGCCTATGAAAAACCGCTATATATTGGAAAAATATCTTGGACAATGGGATTCCATAACTGGCCTGAAATGAAGCAACTTTATAAAGAGTCTAGAAATGCTTGTTTCGCACTTCCTGTTGTCATTTGTGATGGGAAATACGTAATCGGAAACGTTAAAGACTTTAAAGATAATACTCTTGGAATAAAAGGAGTCATGTATACTACAAATGAGCTAATAGAAAAAGTATATGGCACTAAACAAGAGTGCTATTCATATTCATTCTTAAAAGAAGTATTTGAAAAAGAAATATCGGAGATGGAATAAATGGTTGAAGTGCCATTCAATATAAAGTTCCCTACTAGGGGTCAAGCTTTAGAGTTTGCGAAAACTGAAGCAGCAAAGTTTAAGAAAAAACCAAAAGCAAAAGCTGAGAAAGGAAGATATTGGTCAAATGACCTGGACGCATATAAACCTACTTGGGTTGCAGTACTTGAATTCTGAGGTGGTAAAATGGTAGAAGAAGTAACTGGATGGAAAACAAAATATGGGTCGATGCACTCAGATAAAGACAGTGCAATTAAAGCAGAAAATGAGGAGATGCTGGCTGAATTTAGTAATGAATTACGCATTATGCTAGGTCTTTCACCAACTGGTTGGAATGATTCATTTGGCCCAGATTGGGCTAAAGAGTTATTTAATGCAAGATCATTTTTAGCAAAGTTGTGCATTAAATATGGTGGACAGGTATAATCATGAAAACAGATGTAAGAGAATGTCCAATTGTCGCTTGCAGAGAGTGCGAAGCTTTCTGTGAAGGAACAAAAATGGATGTATGCGGTGAGTTGTTAAAAATTGTAACTCTTGAAGATCGAGTTGACTTTGAGAAACATCGGGAAAAATTGCCAAACTGGTGCCCTAAAACAGGTGCATTCCGGATAGTTGATGACTGTGCTTGGTGTCATAATTATGTTGATCTTGATGACATCAATGTTCATGAATGCTTCTTACTGCATAAATATGTAAGAGGGGGAAGTATTGATCCTGGTTGTCCATTAAAAAAAGTGGAATGATTATGCAATATAATATAAAAGCATTTAGTTTTGCCACTACAACTCAGGTAGCGAGCATGCAGTTCAAAGATGATAGCACTATTGCCGATTCTTTTTTTGAACTTATGAATCTTAGAAGGAGCACTATAAGGAAAATATACACACCTGATACTTTAAAACAAGCTAGAAGAATGGCTGTAAATTACATAACAAATACTGAAGACAGGAGAGAAATTAAAAGATTTCTAACCGAGTGCATACACAACTGTAATGATCAAAATATTGACATATGGTTGCAATGAGGAGTTGCGATGCTTCAAAAGAAAACAAGATACACCACAGGAGAAAAAGCTTTAACTCAAGATGAGTGGAAACTGTTACAAGCTCACGTAAACAATCTTGAAGACGAGGTAATGCTGAAGCTCGCAATATCTACAGGTATCCGGAGAGAAGACTTAGGGCATAGCCCTAAGTACAATACCGGAATTCGTGTATCTGACATTGATGAGGTATGCGATGAAAAAGGAAATGTAACTGGAGGCAAGTTAAGATTTTTTGAGCATAAGAAAAATAGGATCTGGGAAGTTCCCCTTTCCCAAGAAATGATGCGCAAGATAAAGCAACTTGTAAACTCAAGAGAAAATAAAAAGGAAAAATTCTTGATCACATACTCAGGGCGCACATGCCATCGAAGATTAAATGAATATTGCGTAGCTGCTGGAATAGATGAAAGACCTTTTCATGCTTTACGCGCGACATGTGTAAAGTTTTGTAAGGATGCTAAATGGAGTGTTGAGGAGGTAGCAAGATTAACTGGAGATACAATAGCTGTTATTCAGGAACACTACAGCACGCCTAGTAAGGACGAAATGAAAGAGATTGTGAACAAAAAACCTATACTGTGACTGAGGCTCCCCCCATGAGTTCACTGCATGACGATATTTTTGATGAACTTGTTTCTCAAATTCAAAATAGAAGAATGATGGCAACGGATCGTAAATTAGATTATTATAGTGATGATCCTGTTAACTCGCTCCCCCTGACCGAGTATCAAAGAGGATTAATTGACGGAAGACTTGAAACTTGGGAATTTTTAGATAAACTTTCTGTAGAACTTAAACTGTTGTATGCGAAAAAAGAGGCTGCTAAAAATGAGAATATCCAAGCGATTAATTAAAGCGGCTATAGAACTTGATTACTATAAAGATATTCATGGTTTATATTGCAAAGTTTACTCAAGCCCTGGTAGTTGCAAATGCCCTAAGCCAGTTAAGTATGGCTGTCATTATGGTCACATTAATGCCTCTGTTCCTATAAGAGAACTTGAAAATAAGATTAAAAGGATTACATCGAGATAAGATTATACTTTAGCACAGAGCTTTAAAATTAGTAATAACAATAGCAATAACAAAAGTTATAAATATAACAAAGTCTAATCTATATAATACAGCAACATGAACCTGAATATCAGAATCAGGTTCTTCTTATTAAAAAATCATTTAAAATATTTGGAGTTGAAAAATATGGTACAAGCAAAATGTTCTAATTGTACAGATTCTATAGATTGTGGAAATATTAAAGTTATCTGTGGAAACGAGTACAGCAACTACTTTGGTCAAACAGTTCGTTATGATTTTCGATGTCCGAGTCATCCTAATATCCAGGATATGATGGAATCAACTGAATGTGGAAGGAGGCTTAGAAATAGGGTTTAATAAAGATTTTTTACTTACTAATTTTGAAAATGCACTTACTACAGAATGGCAAAAAACCGGAGAAATTGCAAAGAAAGTAGGATGTTGTAGACAAACAGCTACAGACTCCTTAACATTAATTTTAGATCGAGCAGAATGTAAAGCAAAGAAAAGTGGTACTATTCCTGAAGTAGAAATGAAGTGGGTTCCTGGAGGTAAAGATGGTACTAGAGCCTGGAGACTTACAGGATTTGTGCATAATATAAAATCAGGAAGAGAAGTAGGAAAAGTAAAAAGCTTTTTTAATGAGTTACAAAGTAATTGTAACCATAGATCGAAAAATGGGATCTGTCGGTATAAAGAAAATCTAGGTAGTGAATGTAGTCTTAAAGCATGTCCTTTAATTATAAGAAGAAATGGAGAATAAAAATGAAAAAAGAAGATATTGAAACAGGTATTGTAGCAGGACTCATTGTAACTTTTTTAGCACTGCTTGAGCTCTTGTGTGTTTTTGTAAAAATAGCAATAAAAATCATTGGTGTCGTAATACCCTGGGTCATTTTGGCAATGATTGTTATTTGGGTTCTTAGAGCAATAGGATATGTTCCCTGGTGATAACTTGATCTTTGAAATTTTTGCTTTTATAGCAACAGTAATATTAGCAGTTGTAGCTCTTATTAGTGTTTTTATGTACTTATTAGCGCCAATCCTGGCTACAATTATCATTTTAGTGTTGGCATGGTGGCTCATAAAAGACCTCTTATAAAAGGAGGATTACTTTCCTCCCTTTTTCCATCCACGCATATTTTTAGCAAGGTTAGCTTTTTTCTTCAATGCAGGAGTTGCGGTAACTGTTTTACCAGTAGATACAGCAACCTTCGCATTGTCTGGAGCATTTATTATTTTTGAAGTGTCCGAAGGACTAACTTTTTGTCCTTCTTTTACACCTAATGCTTTTCGAAATGTACCTTCCTTGATATCAAGATTCATTGGTTTTTTCTTAGCTGCTGGAATAGCAGCCTTTCCTGTTTTTCCTACTTTAGCCATAAGCATTCCTCACGATGGGTATTTAATGTGGTTACAGTTATTGATTCTTGTCTGACGCTTTGTAAGTGAAATATAATCGCTTACATCATTTTTCAATTTTCCAAATTGTAATTTTGTAGTAAAAGTGTTCTGGCTTATTGAATGCGTTACTTTAACTACTCTATAATTACCGTCAATAGAAGCTCCATCAATTTCCAGTGAAGGTATTCTTACATAAACAAGATCCCCTACTCTAGCATATGCGGTTCCAAATATAGTAACTTCACCAATAACATAAGGGGCCTTCGATGCTTGCATTACACCAGTAGCGAGTTGTGCACATTGTTCTCCCTTCGTTATACCAGTAACAGTCTCTACTTTCATTCTACGGCCATAAGAATTCATAGCGGCTGTATCGTAAGATATTCCAGTATATTGGTGATCTATTGTTATTGGTTCCCCATTTAAAGTGGTTTTTTCCTGCCAGGTATCACCGTAAATTCTAACGCAATTCCAAAGATCCTCTGATGTAGATTCAAAACTAGCATCCAGTAGACGGTGCGAACCTTCTATTATTCTATATTTAGTTGTTACTGCATCTGTAAATTTCAGCCAAGTTAAAAATACTTGAGTTAGGGTACCTGAGCTGTTATAAACAGTTTTTACGCCAGCATAGTACTGATGCTCACCGATTTTTTCCATGTCAGAAATGAGATCATGGAAGTATCTTTGATCTTTTTTAAGGGTGTATTCGTTGAGAATAACTCCATAGTGAGTCTTGTTAACGTCTCTGGTATAAGTTATCCTATCAAGGTAGCCGTCAGTATTAATAATATAATCCAGCATACTAACAGCATCAATACTGCCATTAAAATAGTAGTTCTTTTCTAAGAGGGTATAGGTTGTTTCATAGGCATGTCCCACACAATCTAAGGTTGTTGTATTTCTGTCACCAAATGGACTGGAAATTGCGTTTATCCTTCCTTCAAAAACATCTAACCATACTGTTTTCTCGTTTCTGGAAAAAGTAATTGAGACCTGAAGCCTCACGATATCATCAACTTTAAGTGGGCTGATGTATCCTGAAGTTTCAGGCGTTCTATTGGTTATGATTTCTATGTTAGCCGTAGGTATTGTGAAAGGATAAGAGTAAGATGCTGATGCCGATAACACCGTTGGGTAGTACTTATTGTATGGTTCATTTTTATCCTGAACAACAAGCCTTACTTTAGGTTTATGCAGCATTTAAATCACCATATGTGCATCCCTATAAGAGAGTGTTATCTCAAGTGGAGCATCGTTATCCATTTCAACTACGAAAGTATTAGCAGCACCTGAAGCTAGTATTTTTAACTGCTCTGCGTCTACTGTTAACAAATCAGTATAGATTAAAATTTTACTTAGGTTAACATTTTCACCAGATGGAGCTCTAATTCTAACATACCATATAGTATCGCCTTTTAACCTCAAGTTCAATTCATTGTCCAGATTTTTAGCAACCCATTCGTTTGTGACATCAATATTGCTATCATTATCTACTTCGTAGAATGTTCCAGGTATACCCCCACCAGTATCAGTAGCTATGTACACGTTTGGTGATCCTGAATTTACAAACATGTATATAAACGGAATTCCTGTAATTGGGTATCTGCAATCAAAACCAAAGGTAATATAGGCATTAGATCCTAGGATTAGCGATTTAGTTGCAGAATTATATGTAACAGTTCCATAAGAATCGTAAATTACGGAAGCATAAGTCGTATCATTAAAATCTTCTTTATACTTGAAGTATCCGGTTTGATCATTCTTTATTGCAAGGGAGCATCCAGGATACAGATTATTTGCTGCCCATAGAACGTTTAGAGGATCAGCTTTATTGTAGATTTTAACATTAGTAATTGTAGACGTGGAACCTAGTTCTGTATAAACATACCTGGGAGAACTAATGTAAACTCTAGTATTTGATACTGTAGTTTTAACGTACATCTTTATTACCATTGTTTCATTAGTTGCGCAGGTAAGGGAAGGATTGTACGTTTTCGTAACATATGAAGTTGAACTTGTATTCCATTCTACCAATGTTGTTTCTACTCCGCTATACAAAGAAGCAGCTTGTACTGTAAACTTTGCATAGATGCTTGCACCTGTATTTC
This sequence comes from Fermentimonas sp., assembly GCA_028683355.1. Classification (GTDB taxonomy): domain Bacteria; phylum Bacteroidota; class Bacteroidia; order Bacteroidales; family Dysgonomonadaceae; genus Proteiniphilum. Next base: position 14,500 of record JAQUIZ010000040.1, on the reverse strand, counting down.
CTTTGATACTTGCAGAAATAGTATCAAGTCTAAACTTTTTCCACAATTTCCCTGGAATAGTCCAAGTTTGATTAAGAAGGTAGTTTACTGAAATAGCACTGTATACATTAGGATCTGTAGTATCAATAGTGCCTCCAGGAACAACACCACCCACAAGAGGACAAGCGCTTACTAAGACCTCAGGAGTTGCGTTTACAGTTCCACTTGATAGTAAATCATTACCTAGTGTAAATTGATCATGTTCTGAGAGCTTCTGCAATACTGTATAGTCCACATACAGTTTAGCTCCAGAGTTCACTATTCCAGTTCCAACGATCTTAACTACCGCGTCTGAAGGCATAGTACTAAAGTGGAAATACGCAGTCCCTAAGGCCCAATCTGTGGTGTCTGATGTGAACTTAGCCGCAGCTACTATCATGTTCCCTGCAACTATCTGAATTTCCAAAGCTCCTTGTGTGAGGCCCACTACTTTGGCTCTTGCACCTATAACATAGTAATATTCTGGTTCTATGAAAAGACCTTGTTGAACACAACCAATGTTATCAGTTACACCATCTCCAGTTATCAGATAGGATCTACTTCCACTGTAAGAAGCTTCTGTAGTCATTTCTTGACCCACTGAAACAAGAGTCCAGTTATCAGGAGCTACATTGTGAGTTTGTAGAGTTCCAAAGTCATTAGACATCATAGCTCTATTCGCAGTTCCTGACATTGATACTGCTGCAAAAGAGTTCAAACCTGGAGCCCATGCTATGCAATACCAGCTATTATCACTTGGAGGAGTTGTAGTTGCAGCCCATGTAATTCCATCTTTTGAATACATGGCTCTATCCTGCAATCCAGTATTAGCAACAGCTACAAAAGCACCTAATTCATGTGCCCAGCAAACTGATCTAAAACCTCTACCTGAAGAAAATGGAGTGGTTCTTGCTGTCCATGTTACACCATCAGGGCTAGTCATTACTTGTTGAGTTGTTCCACTTTCAGAAACTGCACAGAAAAGGCGTAAGGTTCCCGCCCAACAAACTGAACACCAAGTTTGAGCATAGTTAGCATTAGCTAATGTTTGTATTGTCCAGGTAATTCCATCAGGACTGGTCATTACAGGATGAGTTGTAGCGCCTCCATACGACACTGATACAAAGAGTTTAATTTCAGGAGCCCAGCAAACTGAAGTCCAATTATAATCACCTGCTGAAGTTCCAATAGTCCAATCCAGGCCATTGAGCGAAGTCATTACTCTATTTCCAGTACCTGAAACTGCAACTGAAACAAATCTTCCTAACCTATATACCGAGACATTACTTCCACCAAAGTTTGTGATATAAACACTTTTATTACCAATAGCCAGGTTTATTGCGCTGGTTCCACCGGCAATATCGTTTACAATGTCATCGATTGTAGTATTAATTATTGAAACTGTTGTTCCCTGGGAATTTACAACATACACTTTTGAACTGTCAGGAGTTGCGGCAATTCCAAGAGGACAAATAAAACCAGTAATCGTATTTGTAATAGTATCGCTTGATAGTGTTAAAACTTTTACTTCAGTACCATTATTGCTTGCCCCTATGCAAGAGATGTAAGCTTTTGTTGCATTAGGTAGAATAGCAATATTATAAGGTTTAGTCCCAACACTGGAAATTGCGGCAGCCACTATTCCAGTAGCTACAGTTACTTTTGATATTGAATTTGCTCCAGAATTGGTTACATAAGCTGAAACACCATCAGGAGTGAAAGCAACATCGTTGGGCCCTGTTCCAACTGTTATAGTGCTTGCTACAGTATCTGAAGATACTGTTATTACAGACACTGAAGTTCCATCGTAGTTAGAACCTCTATTACAAACATATACTTTTGTTCCATCAGGGGTTATTGCAAGTCCTTTAGGCCCTGTTCCAACCGTTACTGTGGCTGTAACAGTATTGCTAGATGTAGTTATTACAGAAACAGTTCCAGCTCCAAAATTGGATACATAAACTTTTGTACCATCTGGAGTTATCGCAACTTCTGAAGGATTAGTGCCTACGGTTATTGTAGCTGCCACTGCTCCTGTTGATAGGTTAATTACTGAAACAGTTCCAGCTCCATAATTTGCAACATAAGCAAATGTTCCTGCTGCATTTACCGCAATTCCTAGAGGATTTGTTCCTACGGTTGTAGCTGTTCCTGCAAAATCAGGAGCCCAGCAAACTGAGATCCAGTTGTTATCTACTGGCGTAGCTCTTTGAGACCATGTAACGCCATCAGGACTGGTCATTACTCTGTATCCAGTTCCCGATATAGAAGTTGCAACAAACAACCTTAGATCTGAAGACCAGGTAACACATCTCCATTGTTGACTCCTATTTGCATTTGTTAGAGGTTGAATAGTCCAGGTAATTCCATCTGGAGAAGTCATTATACGATTATTTGTACCGTTTTGTGCTACAGCACAGAATAAGCTTAATTCAGGAGACCAGCAAACATATCTCCATTCATTCTCATCTGTGGAAGGAGTTGTTTCTGAATGCCAAGACATTCCTATCTTAACATTATTCCAGTCTTCAAAGTCGAAGTTGCTAATATCATTATCTGTGAAAATGTTATCTGATGACCATTCTTCGCCACTCGAAGTTACTCTTCTTCCTCTAACTCTTGGTTGAACAGTTTCCATTATAGGTTGATCAGCAGTGAAGCCTATTGAATATGGATAATTGTGTTCGTAACTTTGATCAGATAATCTAAGGTTTGTGGAATGATCATGGGTATATCCAGTAATACGATACCCTGCGTAGATACCTCCAAGCTCAAGAATTGATCTTCCTTCTTGATAGAATGCTGCAATAGCCTGCCTCATGTCTGAAAAGGAATCTGCATAGCAGTCTATTGTAATATCAGCTCCACCAAATCCAAAATCCTCAAGACTCCAACCATCAACACCAGGACTTTTTAACTGGCCCATTGTTTTACTAACATCAATTTTCTTATCAGTCCAGTTAAATGGATATCCATTAATATAAGCTGAACGTCCATCTAAATAGTAATCATATCCAGTATCAAGAGGGGCATACGGCGCTGGAGGAGTATAGTGAGGATCTGTGGTATCAACTTTATCGTTTGTATAATCCACCTGGTAATAATTTGCAGGGCCAGCGCTGTCTGTAACTGAATTCCCATTAAGTATCATTGTGTAACTTGCAGGGAAGTGATTAACTACTCCAACTCCAGTCCAAGCTGCATTAACTCCTAGGTATTGCGTTGCTAGAGTTCTTTTAGTGTTTTTAACTACATTATTTGTAATATAGATTGTACAGGGTGATATTGGTGCATTTCTACACATTATTCCTGCATTATAACAGCTATCTAGGATGTTGTTTTCAATTCTAGCACCGTTAAACCCTTGGATAGTTATACCTGCATTATAATCAATTGTAGTGATCCGGCCTACTGATTTTAAAGTGTTATCGTGAATATACAAATTTTTATTAGGGTTTGTATTTCCAGTTCCATACTCGATTATCCATAGACCTTCACCCCAACAATCTGTGAGTGTGTTATTGTAAATTTCAATATTTGTAGTATTACCAGTACTATCTTCTACCTGAAGTCCAGGATTTCCAGAAATAGATGTTAGAGCATATGGTTTCAGTGTGTTATCATGGATTGAAACATTGCTTGTATCTTTAACACGATGAGCACTATTAGTTCTGATTTCAGTGTAATTATTATTTACTTCCCCACCAGTGACAAATTCAAAGTAAGATCCATCGTGGCCAAGGCGCTTAAATGTGTTACTATAACATTTTATATTTGATCCAGTTCTAACTCTAAAACCATCAGCCAAACTGTCATGAATATACATATCATGGCAAATACAATTTGTAGCGCTAGTAAAGTAAATATTCATATAGTAACTATCGCCACGAGATTCTGTTTGGTTTACATCGTTTCCATCAATTTCAAAACCGTAAATTTCTACATCGGAAATTGATGAATTTCTATTCCCAAAAAGTGGGATTCCAACAGCCCAACCAGCACCGTTTTTAAGCTTTACACAAGCTGTAGAATCTCCAGTAATTATGATACTGGAGCCTACAAGCAGTTTACTGCCTATAATGTACTTAAATGGGCCCTTAAAATATACTGTAGTTCCTGGGTGTGAATCCGCATAAGCTAATGCATTATTGATTTCAATGTGATCGTCTGTACCATCACAATTGTAATCACCAGATCCATCTCCAGCTATAGTTATTGTAGCCATCGTTTTTCCTCAATTTGAAGCAAGAGCATTTCTTAAACTTCTAGCACTTTCGCCTGACTGATAGTTATTTTGAGTTCCAATTTTTATGTTCGTAGTCGCACTTCCACCTGAGGTTCCAGTTGGTTGAGTGCTTGTGTTTTTCTGGACTGTTCCAGTTATCGCAAATCCTGAGTTAGATTTCATACTTCCAACCATTTCACCAGAAGTATCGACCACTTCTAACATTTTATCAATCATGTCTTGGAGACTGCTTTTAAACGTATCAAATTTCACCTGGTTTAACTGATCAAGTCTAGATTCAATAGTATCAACTTGCCCCATAGAAGCCAGTAGTTTACCCATAGGTTTAACAGTGCCATCTGCTGAAGTCATCTGGTTTAGTGGACTTTTTAGTTTTGTCAGTACACTAGTCATAGGGGAAATAAGCTTTTGAGCAGCGTTTATACCATCTTCAATTGGGCCTGGAATTACATCTCCCCAATAAGGAAGTTTCTTGAAAGGCCCTTCCTTAGCAGGAGAATTTGGAAAGATCTTTTTAAGACTTGCAAGGCCGTTTGTAGCTTTTGTTTTTACAGATGAAAGTCCTTTATCTATTGCGTCTCCTAGAGAATTGAGGATTGCAGTTCCTGCTGACGCAAATGCTGAAGCTAACCCTCTAATCTGGTTTGGAATGTTAGCTACTGCATCATAGATTGCTTTGCCTCTGTCTTTAACCATAGTTACAATACTATTCCAAGTGTTAGTCAAAGAAGTGAGCAACGCTTGTGTAGCGGTTTTAACCTGGTTATAAATTCCATCTAATGTTGATTTCCAAGATTGTAAAGTGGAACTTATAGCGCCTGTAACTGTAGCTATTGCTGCTTTTATAGCATTCCAAGCACCAGTTAAAGTAGAGTTGAAAGAATTTAGAGCCGCAACTCCTGCATTGTAGATGCCTTGAATTGTTCCATTCCAGGAAGTTAATGTTGCAGATATTGCAGCAGTTACTGCGGCTACTGCTGCTTTTATAGCATTCCAAGCTGCATTAAGTGAAGCATTAAACGAGTTAAGTGCTGCTACGCCTGAATTGTAAATTCCTTGTGCAGTGCTTATCCATGACTGTAATGTGGTAGACACAGCAGCAGTTGCGGTTGCTATAGCGGATTGTATTGCAGCCCAGGCAGCTCCAACTCCGGCATTGAAAGTATTAATGGCACCTACTGCGGTATTATAGATCCCTTGCAGAGTTCCTGCCCAGCCTTGGAGCACACCTATTACAACTTGAGTAGCTGTTGTGAATGCTCCCTGTATTGCAGCCCATGCCGTTTGTACAGCTCCCTGTAAAACTGCAAAACTTCCTTGAATTTGAGTCCATACAGCCTGTAAACTTGCGTACCATCCCTGAAGTGTTGTAACTACAGTGTTTATACCTGTGGTAAATGCAGCTTGAATTTGAGTCCAAGCACCTTGCAGTATCCCATACAATGCTTGAAGTCCTGCACCTACCTGATTCCAAACTGCTTGTAAACTTGCATACCAACCTGAGAGTATACCCATAACATAGTTTACGCCATTTTGGAAAGCTGTAGTTATTTGAGTCCAGGCTCCCTGCAGAATTCCATATAATGTATTAAGGCCTTCTCCTATCTGGTTCCAGTATCCCTGAAGAGTGCTATACCAACCAGCTAATGTTGTTGATACTGAAGTAACTCCATCTGAAAATGCTGTAGTTATTTGAGTCCAGTACCCAGATAGTGCCGTAACGACATCATTAAAGGCTGTAGCTACACCGTTTTTAATTTCATCCCAAACTCCAGAGAGCTGGCTTGCAGCATCAGAAAATGCGGGCCCAATCTCACCAAATGCAGTTTTTAGAGCATCCCACTGTTGACCAATAAAATCAATAGCAGCTTGAGTTTTCCCCTGGATATCCAACCAATTTTGATTCCATGCTATTGCAAGTAAAACAATAGCGGCAATTATAAGACCTACAGGACTTATAAGCAAACCAAGCATTTCAATAAGTATCGGAATCACAGTATTTACAACAATACCGATAGCTCCAGACAATATTGTAAATGCAACGGTAAGGGCTCCTGACAGTAAACTTGCAAGTGGAGTAATTACACCCATAACTGTAGCTAAAGAAGCCGCAAATCCTGGGAATATTGTAGAAACAAGGAATCCTACAACTTCTCCTATTGCAGCCCATGATACACCTGCTTCAGCAAAAATACCAATAATAGTAGTCACTGCGGCAGCTACAGGAGCAAGAGCTTCAATAATTCCAGCTAAAACTGTGATTAATCCTACACCAGCAATAGCAATCCCAGCAAGTGCGAGACCAAATTCTACGACTTTTGGATTATCCGCAAGCCATTTCATAAGGTCTGCAACTGCTTTTGTTATAGCGTTTACAGTATTAGCTATGGATGCACCGAGACCTTTACCTCCATCGCCCCCGCTCATGGAACTAAACATGGAAGCCAGAGCATTTGCGATATCTCCGCCTACTGACTTTAGAAGAGAAACTGCACTCTCAAATATGCTTTTAATATTATCCCATGAAGGGCCAATATTAGCAATGAATCCCTGAATTACTCCAGATGCAAAAATAAAAGCTGCATTAAGGGCATTCCAGACTGGATCTAGTTGATTAACTGCATCGCTCAGTATTGACGGTAATTCATTCCAAACTTGTTTTAATGTGTCCCAAATTCCAGCACTCCCACCTGTAGCATTTGAGACTGCTGCGAACCCAGCTTGAAATGCTGCAACTATTGCATCCCATGCTGGTTTAAGTTTTTGAGAAAGCTGATCAAAAACCATTTGAAGAGCTGCAAATTTAGCTTCTACATTAGCTTTTATACCGTCAAAGTTAGCTGCAAAAGTTGTAAATGCGCCTACGATTGCTGCAAAAACAGCTTGAAGTGTTGGAGCTATAGCTACAACTATTGCAGCAATTTTAGAACTTAAAGTTGCAAGTATTCCTGTAATAGTGTTAATCACTGCTGCAATTCCACTAGAAGCACTTGCTCCAGATCCACCACTTGAAATCGCACCCCATAGGGTTGTTATTACAGTTACTACACTTGACACTACAGTTTTTAAATTTTCAACTGATGGGCCCAGTTGAGAAAATACTGATTGAATTCCTTGAATAACGGCAACTATTGCACCTTGGATAGTCGGAGCGTATTCCATTATAATTCCGGATATCCTTTGCATAATTCCATTAATCATATCGGCAAGGCCTGACCCCATATCAGTACCTGAAATTGCCTTGAAGACTCCGCTTAAAGTGTCACCTATTGTAGTTATTATATTTCCAATAGCTTCAGCAGTAGGGCCTAGTTGTAAAACAAAATTTGCAAAGGCAGTTGCTGCTCCTACTGCAAATTTCTGGATTACAGGTACTACATTTTCAAGTTCACTTGCGATCTGCCTCACCATAGGAGATAGAGCTTCTCCGACACCAATGAACAGGTTTTCAATGTCACCTCTCATCCTTTCAAGACTACCTTCGAGAGTGTCCATCTGTTCTGCTGCAATGGTTCCTGCTGCTCCTGCTGAATTTTCAAGTTTTTTAGTGTAATCTTCAATAGCGCCTGAATTATTTGCAAGAATTTCTGCTGCTGGTGCTGCTGTTCTGTTAAACAGAGCAAAAGCTTGAGAAGTTGTCATTCCCCTTTCTTTCAGCGTTCCCATAATCTGTGCTAGGGAATGCGTTTCAGGATTTACATCTGCGACAGTGAGACCTAAAGTTTTAAGTACGCCTGCTGCTTTATCGGTTGGGCTTGCAAGACTTGCTATTACACCACGAAGACCTGTACCTGCCTGCTGACCTTTAAGACCGTTGTCGTAAAGAACAGATAGTGCCCCTGTAGTTTGCTCCAAGCTCATTCCTGCGGCCTTAGCAACAGGCCCAACATAGTTAAAGGAATAAGCTAGTTTTTCCATTGTAGCCTGTGACTGGCCTATAGATGTAGCGAATACATCTGCAATTCTAGCATTATCCTCAAAACCAATTCCAAACTGACTTGAAACTGCAACCATTGTATCCATTGTGGAAGCAAGGTCAGTTTGAGATCCAGCAGCTAGATCAAGTGCAGGTTTGAGTTGTCCTGCTGTCATATTTGTGACATCAATACCCGCAGATGCTAGAGTATACATAGCATCAGCAGCTTCTTGAGCACTGAAAACAGTATCAGCGCCTAACTGTTGGGCTACTTCAGAAATGGATACTTTTGCCTGATTAAATGCTTCACCTGTTTTTCCTGTAACAGATGCAGCTTGCGCTACCGAAGTTTCAAAATTACCAAAAGTTGTAATGGCCTTATCTGCACCCAGGGCAAGACCGCCTACGGCAGCAGTGGCAGCAGCAGCCCCTGTAACAAGGGCCGCAGTACCTATATTTTTAAAAGCACTACTTAACTTAGAACCTATACCTTGGCCCATTCCGGATAAGCTTGTTTCAACACTTTTAGCTTTATTTGCAAAGGAATCTAATTGACTCATTGCACTTTTTAATCCGGATGTAAGCTTTGAAGAGTCTAAGTTAAGTTCAACAGTTATTTCGCCAACTGATGCCAAGTTAAATCACCGTTTTTTATGAGTTGGATAATCAACTGCTACTGATTTCCCCACCCATCATCATCGTAGCAGTGAGAGCCATCTTCTCTAATTCTTCAGGTGATTTTGGCTTCGCTTTTTGCTTTTTTGGCATGAAATCTTCAACAGAGTATGGCGTTTTTCCAGACTTCATAACTCCATTAGCACTAAGTACTATAGCACATAGCCTGGCTTCCAACTTATGTTTGATCTCATTTTTAAGCTCGATGTTATCGATGGATGTAGTGATCATCATCATTGTTTCGCCAGGTGTATATTTCCAAAATGCTATTGGATCAATCTGACAAAACTTGAATAGATTGGTCTGCATTAGATCAATCATTTCTTGTACAGTATTACACGTTACTGAATTTCCCCTTCCCCCTGATCAGGCTTCCTTGAATCCCCTGCACTAAGGATACTAGCTTCCTGTAGGGCTTTTACAACAATCTTCGCCAAATCTTCAAAGGTATGTTTATCCAAGTATTCATTGATAATAGGGAACAGATCTTTAGGGGTAAGATCAGGATTCATATGTAGTAATCCTGCCCAGAGAATAATTCTCATTTGTTTAGGGCCTAGGTTTTCCATAGCTTGTGCTAATTCAGAAAAAGCAGGAGTTCCTAATCCCTCAACCATGTTTTCATATGCTTCCCAATCATATCTCAATTTGTACTTCCCAAAAAAGGGAAGGGATTTAAGTGCTATATTTTATCCCTCCAAAAATTAAGCTCTGTATACTGTTATGTGGTAGATAGATGCAGCTTTATTCAATTCTTTAACTATTACATCAATTTCAGTAATTGTTCCCGCATTTCCTAGTTGAACTGTCCCATTGCCTCCAGATGCAACTGTAGCTCCATTAACTGTTATTGCAGCTCCTGTTGCAGCCTGTATTGGCACTACAACAACCTGAGTAGTTCCAGTTACGACAGTACTAATGTACTTGAATTTCCCAGCATCGAATGATGGAGAAATTGACTGTCCAGTAATAGTCATGCCAGTAAGGGCTGAAGTTGCTGTTGAGAACGTAGGGGCACCGGAAACTTTGACCTTTGAAGAAATTCTTAGAATCTGATCCTCAACAATGTGGTCATAAGTCTTTACAGTCCCATAGAAAGTCAAAACAGATCCTGAAGGGAATGTAACAGTAAACAACATAGTAGAACCTGCGGCAGCAGCAGCAGCAAGAGCTATCTGACCTGCGTCACCATCAACGGCGTTAGCTTTAATTTCACACTCTCCACCGTCTTTCCTACCTGCCTTGTATTCCTTCCAATCGCCACTGTCCTGATTGGTTACTTCGATATCGTCCACCTCAGTCTGAGGAATTGGGACTCCATCGTCAGTGATTTCAGTGATCACATCATTACCGATTTTAACGGTAATTCCTCTGGCAACAGTTGCCTGAGATGTGGTATATACCATTTTTTAACCTCGTTTTTTAGTTTTTTACTATAGTAAAGTTAGGCCATCAGTACGGAAAAATTGATTGTGTAATTGTAGTTACCTGAGTTACTTTTTCCGATAAAGAAAGCTCCATACTTTTGCTGTATATACAGGAATTTAGTATTACCAATAACTTCATTATGGACATCCCTTAAAAGTCTAATTATTCTAAATGTTTGAGCCAATGCGGTTTCATTAGAACTATTAGATACAAGGATTTGGAGGTCTAACCCAAGAGGGTTGGCATCATTTGTCACAACAGACATTGGATATAGTCCACCATAGGGTGACATGTAGATGCCGTTTCCATATTGTTCATAATTTCCTGAAATTGACACAGTAGGAAGATCGTTAACTTCCAGATAATCTGAAAGATCTCCCAAAAATGTTTCTAGTGTCATAGCACACCCTTCATTTTTGATGCAATTATTGATTCTATGTTTGAAATAACGCTATTGAAAGGATCTTCCAGGTACTTTGCCTTTCCATGAGGATGTTTGTAGTACATAATTTCGTGTACATAAGCTGCATAATCGGTATAAAAACCGATAGTGATTTTTATTTTAGTATTACTTCCACTTTCATCCATTCTCCCAGAACCTTTTAACGTTCCAGTATCAATAGGAACAGTAGCTTTGGCTTGATCAAAAATTTTCTGACCAACTTCATGTAGGCCATCCTTACCCGCTTGAGCCAAAGCTTCAGGAAGTTTTTGGAGTTTAGACCGTACCTGTTCATAGCCTTTCACAGTGAACCTTCTCCTGGAGCAACCTTTCCAATATAGATTTCAGTATACAGATAGTCCTCTGCTTCTTCATCATATATTTTAGATATTGATCCTATGAATGGAGTTGATCCATCAGGTAATGTAATTTGATCCCTTTCGGCTACGGTGTATTCTGGAGGAATTGCAACCCATGCGTCAGAAATAAAAGTGTTACCTCTAAAATCCTTGATGTCTTTTACAAGCCATGTAAGAATACATGGGACTGTTATTGCTTCGCCATAGGTTCTGGTACCGTATTTATTTTCACTAATGTATGGTGCTATAGTAACAGTTCTTGTCCAGTTCATTTCAAATAGAGGCATTACCAACCACCAGGGCGTTCAGAATTAGCTGGATCTCCGGAAACATCAACTGGATTACTATCAAAGCCCTGGAAATAAGCATCACTTCTAGAAACTCCTGCTGGCATTGTGTTTTTCCCATACTCCGAGATCATTTTTTCTGCATAATCATACCATAAAGAAGTTGATCCTTTAACGTCTGATTTTGAAATTTTCCAAGATACAAGGTTAACTTTCTTTTCAGTTACAAAGCCTGTCCCACCTGTATTTGAGAGAATATCTAAGATAAGATAAGCTTTGTACCTAACTAGATCAGTAGCTGTAAACCCTGGATCTTTTCTAGAAACTTCTTCGGCAATAAGTTCATCCAAAAGTGCGTAATCTTCTGAGGAAATTGTTCCTTCAGGCCCTATAGTGTATTTGCCTTTAGAGAGAATGCGCACTGCCTGAGGGACTGTAACTGTCATTATATAGCCTCCCAGATTTTCACAGTTATGTATGTGTTATTACTTGGAAATGTTTTTTGTATAGAAGATTTCACAGCATATACTTTTCCTTGAAAAATATCAGCATTAACAGTATGGGTAGCCGAGAACGGTACAGTTATACCTCCCTGTGCGAAAGTATAAGTAGTTCCGTTAACAGTCCCTCCTGGAGTGCATAAAATGTTGAACTCAATTCCTGCTTCGTTTTTCATGGAAAACGTAACTATGGAACCTGTTAAATCGACACCTACACCATTTTCTTTCAGGAGCATTCCTACATCATTAGAATCTCCCTGGTTTAGTCCGAGTTCGTAAGTTACCATTTATTTATCGTCACGCCCCTGTCAGATTGATCTATTGTTACCGTTCTGTTTTGTAAGTCAATTGTAGCTGTTTTATCTGAAAGCTCATCAAGGAAAACTTTTCTTGAAATTGTTGAAATTGTTATTGTACGCTCATCCTGTGAGACTACTACAGTTAACGGATAAACAAGATCCCAAATGACCCTAACAACTATATTTGTTGAACTAAATGTTTTGTTAATGTTGATGTTGTTACTGTTTATGAACTCTTCAACAAGCAATATTGCGTTCTTAGACGTGAATAATTTTTGTAAAAACTCAAAAACATCATTTATAGACTTGAATTCTTTTTCAAGTAGGACATTGTTAGAGCTTTCAACATAGTGATCAACTTTAACTTTACTAGCAGCAGAGAAGTTCTTTTTTACAAAAACATCATTAGTCGAGGCTAATGTTTTATACATATCTAGATCATTAGAGTTTACAAAGTTTCTAATAATTTTAATATCATTTTTACTAGATTTAGTGGAGTACAGCCAGAGCGTATTTTTGGAACTCCATACTTTGTAAACTCTTATATCATTTCTCGATGTACAGTATTTTGTAAGCCTGATGTCGTTTCTTGTAAATTTTAAACTTGTTCTTAAGATATCATTTCTTGCTGCAAACTGCTTTAGCATATCAACATCATTGGTTGAAGAGAAGACATCACTATATGTAATATCTGAATAAGATTCAAAGGCTTTTGATATTTGAATATTATTGGAACTTGCGAAGTGTGCCCAAATCAAACCTAGGATTTCATTGTGACTTGAAAAATGTTTATACAAAGAGATATCATTAGTATTTTGTACAAAAAGAGCTTCAAAAATATCATTAGTGTTCCCTAGGGCTTTGCTGAGTCTTATGTCAGAAGTGCTTACGTTAGTACCATGTGTCCTAATGTCATTAGATGCTGTTTTATGTAGTGACAAAAGGATATCCAAAGATGCTTCAAAAGCCTGGTGTAAAGTAAGGTCATTCGCTGCTGAAAATTTCTTGATTAATCTAAGGTCATTTGAGCTACTTTTTTTAGTACTTAGGAGTATATCATCGTGTGAACTAATTATTTTTGAATACAGAGCATCTGATAAGCTCTGAAATGCCTTTATGAGTTTTAAATCTGAAATCGAACTAAAAGCTTTAATTAACTTAATATCGTTAGAATTATGATAGGCCCAGGTATACAGAGCTTTAATATCTGAAGTATTTGTAAAATGAACTTTTACTGTTATATCGTTACGAGCACTACTAGACTTGCTGAGACGCTCGTCATTGTGAGATAACCAAGTCTTTAGTACTTTTATATCAGTTATAACTGAAAATGCTTTATAGAGCTTCTCATCATTTGAGGATGCATACTGCTTGTAAACTTTAATATCGTTAGTTTCAGTATAGGCTTTGTAAAGTCTAATATCATCTCTATTGATGAACGCTTTAGAAAGTTTAAGGTCTAAAGTAGATGAAAAAGCTTTTATTATTTTTAAGTCACCTGAAGATAAAAAAGCTTTAGATAATTTTAAGTCGCTAGAGCCACTAAAATACTTCTTAATATCTATATCTGTTTTATTTGAAAATGGCTTTGAAAGCCTTTCATCGTTATGAGATAACCAAGTCTTTAGTACCTTTATGTCATTTGTAGCCTGGAAATATTTGTTTAAAAGAATCTGGGCTATGATGTCATTAGAGCTTGCATAGGTTTTCCATACAGCTAAATCATTTCTCCCAATAAAAGATTTTTTTAGCTGGACGTCATGCGTATTTGAAAATGTTTGATTAACAACAGTCCTGGCAAGCCAGAGCGCAATCATAAATCTGGTTGTAATATAAACTGTTCCAGTACTTTCATTTGCAGAATATCTACCCTTTATAGTATGACTTGCATCAAATACAGTAGAAGCCATTCCGACTAAACAACTATTTGCAGATCCAGAATATGCTTGAGATGTTCTACTTGCTACAGTGTCATGTCCATCAATCATTATTCCAAATCTAGTTCCCTGAATATCAGATGTTGTAGAGATTGTTTTACACCCATTATAGAATACTAACAATTCCCCATTACCAGCAGTTGTTCTTGCTATTGAAATATCAGGATCATCAACTAGATTAGCTGAGGTAACATTTTCAGATACAACACTGGAATCAGTATCTATCAAAGTGGTATCATCAAATAGGAGAACTGCGATAAATCTCCTAGTTATTGACGTAGCATAAGTATAGGCACTTGAAGCTCTACCTTTTACCACGTAATTTGTGTTGGCTGTTAGAGATAAACCATAAGCTACAGCCAATGAATCCGGATTAGATCCACCTGTACTATA
>JAQUIZ010000158.1 GCA_028683355.1 Fermentimonas sp. | reverse complement strand
CCACAGGCGAGGGATGGGATGCCTTCTCGTTCTTCTGTCATACCTATTTCCCGCACATCTTTCCACTACCCTTTTGCCCAGCACATGAGACTATGTTCGATGAGGCGGGTTCGGTCAGTCAGTTCCTTACCTATCCTGATGGCTATATCGATGGCTGTGATGCTCTGGCAGGCTGTCTGGAGCGATTCTCGGAATATGATATCGGCAGGAACAGGGTCAAGGTCCGGAGGTTTTCCTTCTGATGAACTACTACGATAACCTGATGCTTGAGTACTACCGGGTCCTGAACAATGCCTGGAAAACCGAGATCAGAGATGCCACCCGACTAGCCATCCAGATGTTGAGTGACATGCCCCGAACCCAGAAGATCAACAAGGACTCCATAGATAAGCTTATGGGCATCATTAATACCCAGTTGGGAGATAGGTCGCAGCACTGGTCAATGAGCCCACTAAGGCGATAATAGACCGCTGTGTGCGGCTCGGATTGAAAGATGTCCAAGTGCAAGCTCCAACCAAGACCAGCATAGGGCTCTGGGGCATCGAAGATCAGCATCTCTCATCCACCATTCAGAAGCAGCTTTGTTCTGGATCGGCAATCACTTTGAAGCTGATGTTCGCCAAAACTTTGCCGATGTAATATCAAACGCAATCCAGCAAGGATATACCAAAGAGATGCTTGCCAACAAGTCTAACAGTCTGGATGATGCCAGAGACTACATTAAAGCCCTAGCACCTTGGATCAATGACGACCAGATCGAATATGACTCAGATATGAATCCCGTAGGAGTCTCCGGAGCGCATACTCCATTTCCACCCTTTCATTGGAAGTGCAGGACTGTCACAATCATTGATCACACTTAGTTATCATTTCTATCAAAAAAAACATCCTCTAATAAATCATAGAAGTAATTCTTTTGTTTTATCTCACTAGCTATCGAAGGATTTGTTTTTTCTATCAACCGTAGGGTTTCTTCATAAACCGCATCATTTTCAGCCAGTTTAGCTAGTTTTGCTTGCATGACCATTAAAGGTATGTTACTTCTGTATGCTGTTGAGATTGGAATTGATAATCCCCTTTGAGCAATTTCTTTTTTATCTTCATTACGAAGAGAAATGCTCCAAAGCAAGTAAGTTTTTTTCTCATAACAAAGTGCATTAATCTCATTAGAAGATTTGTTGGTTTCAATTAGTCCGATACACTCTAACCACTTGTTTTGAGATAGGAGCATTTCGAACTCAATTGTCCATTTCATCCATGAGGGTCGTATGAAATCTACGTTGTCCTTGTAAACGTCTAAAGCATCAGCCTTTCTTCCTTGCAAATAATACAGTTTACATAGTTGTTTTAGTGCAAAACCTTCTCCTCTGAAATCGGATAAGATATTTATTAAAATGACTTCTGCTTCTTTCATGAGGTTACTCTCTTTAGTATGAATTAGGTAAGAAGCATAATCAATTGCGATTCGTACATTATTCGGATATTCTTTTCTTGCAGCAATTAGACTTGATTTTAACTCATTGACTTGCCCCAGCTTTCTTAGTGATAACATAAGAATATCAAAATACCGGTCTGAACTATGTATCTGCAAAGCCTTTGTAATTGCATCTCGAGCTTCACGATACTGATGGAGTCCTAAGTGTGCTCGAGCAAATTGGTATAAAACATAATCTTTACTACGTTGATATCCGATACCGTAGGTTTTTAAAAGATTAAATGCATCATCGAATTTCCTAACTGATAGAAAACTGTCAATAAAGGAAGATTTAGCACTACCCCAGGATGGGTATTTATTAATAATCTGATGATATAAATCGATAGATTCCTTTGTTTTTCCAACTCTCATCTTAACAGATGCTCGTTTTATCTGAAGATTATTAATTGTAGATCCGTAAGAATATGCTAAATCGAAAGCATACTCAGCCTTATTATACTCATGTCTGTATTGCCATTCACAACCAGCATCATAGAATTCATCACAAAACAGAACGCCAAATTTCTCAATAACGGTCTTGTCACCTGTGCAAATTAGATGGTAATGAGATTCCCTTAACCATTTGGGTTCTTTGTCTCTAAGGAATAGCATTTTAAATTGATGAGACAGTTCTTGATGCAGTTGATTTATATTAATCAATTGCCCTGTATCACTATCGATCATCATCTCATCTTCTTGAAGTTGAGTTCTAAATGTTTTGATACCTGAGTAATGAACCACACCGGCAAACGAGTATTCTCGGTATAGCAAACCTTTGTCGAGTGCCTCAGCAATCGCATTTTCAGATGATAATGGTTTAATCAAACTCATTGGAACAGCTATTCTGAGTAGGCTTAACGTGATTACTAATCTACTGGTAACATCAGTTACCAGATGCATCATCAGTTCCTGACGCATTTTATTCTTTAGATCGCTCATAAAAGCATGGTCATCAAGATAGTGAATACCCTTACTTGCAACTATTCTGCCAGCAAGCGAAGCAAGATAAGGAAGCCCATCAATTGCTTCAATTAAATCATTCGGATAGTACCCTAAGTGAATAGAAGATCTATCAATATAATCATCGAGTATATTGATTACGTGCTTTTTAGTTGGCAATCTTTTTAATTCTATAACAACAGGTTTGCCATATTCGATGCAAGATACTTCGAACTTCGGAAGTTTGATATTCGAGGAAACTATGATTTTTGCTTGGGTGTTCGAGACAAATTCAAAAATAAAGCTATGGATATCCTCATTGTTAATGTTGCCATTATTGTCTATTACTTTTTCAAAGTGGTCGAAGATAACTAAGCATCTACTTGCGCACAACTTAATAGTATTAGATATTATCTCTTTGACATCGTTATAGTTAAGAGCAGTATTGTCTTGAAGGAGAGGTTGTAGGTTTAACTTCTGGCCTAGGGAGGAATAAAACTCTTCTAACAAATTCCAAATATTTGATGAGTACTTGAAATCCAGAACTATCATGGATCTTTCTTTCTTCCTACCTACAACTTCATTTATCAATGAAGTCTTACCAATCAATGGAGACCCATAAACGATAGAAATGTTCTGAACACCAATGATGAAATCATTAAGTATATCCTGTCCCTTCGCCCTATCTCGAAACCGAACAACTGTGGGATTATATTCTTTAAAGCACAAAGATCCAGTAAGCAAATTATTATAACAATTCAGAACGGTGTCTTGAAAAATAAACCTATCAGTTTGTGCTGATACAGTGATATCAATAGACTTATATTCCATAACGATATAACACAGTGCAGCATACTGATAAGTAAAATCATGCTGTGCTATTTCAATATCTCTACAATCATTGTGATATTTGTTATCTCTATACATGGGAGTCCATAATTCTAGTTGTTTTTTTCTATACTTATACACTTCATCTTCAACTCCCGAAAGCGTAATAGAGTGGCTATCCTTCTTTGTCCCTGAGTATGTATAATATGTATTCCCATGGGCAGTATCATCAGGTAAGACACTGCCAGTAAAGCCTACATGTGTAAGCAACTCAGTCAGTAACGTTGGCTCCCAACAAGCGTGTTTTAGTTCGAGGGAAGGGAAAGTGTAAAGATCCTGGATTATCAATATTTCATTGGCTAGCAAAGTATTGAGCGCATTATACAACAACATAGCTGTTTCATTAATTGACAACTCATGGAGAACATTACGACATACAAACATTACTGGTGAAGGGAAATTAAGATTCTTTCTATTAGCATTAATGTTCAGTTTAGAGTAATCATCCACACTTCTAAACTCAGACCTTCTTCGAAGTTTATATCCTACAGCTAATTGTGCTATATCTTCTTCATAATCCTCCTGGACATCCACCCCACAATAGTTCCATTGAGATTTAAAGAACTCACTAATCTGACATAATCGATTAAGGAGAATCCCTTTACCACAACCATAATCAACAATTGTTCCCTCATGACTTGTGGACAGTGCGCTAAAAATGAACGGGGTTAGACTTTTAATCTGTGTGTCCGTTCTTGCCGCAGCATTTTCTTGTACCTTAGCACAACTGCTATTATATGTGATGACTTTGTCATCTTTTTCCATAAAAACTCCTTCCATTTGTTGCAAATGTACTCAAATTATTCTCTCATACTCGTGAGTAATTCAACCTATACCTTATCTATCAATTACACATGTCGTTATAATACATCAGTCATGTTAACAAATGAAGTTATATAATCATTATGACTCAGTACTGTGTCATAAAGGCCGATATCCTCGTTCTCGTGTTTATTTATACCTGTGTAGCTCAGGCTGGCATCCTCATATCGCTTAAACTTATAGATCGCATCGTTCATCAGCGCGCTATTGAAGAGTCCCAGGCTTACCAGGAGCTCAAAATCTTTTACTGTGAGTCCGGTCACCTTTTTGAACAAGCCCGGCTCCAATTGGGTGATTACATCTTTGAGAGAGCGTTCACGATAGTCCGTGAGATACATAAAGATCGGGATGCGCGTGGCAAACTTGATCAGCTTCTCTTGAATCTGCTTACGTTTGGCTTTGTATTCCTTTTCTTCAGCCGTAAGCTCTTTCTTCTCTTTTGGGTTCAGCTCTTCTTCACTCTTCTCTTTGCGGGTTTTTTTGACCGCCTCGCTCTTATTGATGATGGTCTCAATATCCTGATTCAGGTTGCGGAAGCCTTCGATGCTCATCAGGGCTGTCATCGCCGCTTCGCTATTCATCACCCGTTTCAGGGTATCGTTATCAACGTTCACCAATAGGGCGGATTCCCATCTGCGAGCCAATAGCGTGGCCGTGGTTCCGCTCATGGCCATATCCAATATCCCCGCGGCATCGATCTCTTTCATGCTGCTGCCGTCATAGGCGAGCACGGGCAGAAATTTGATGAATTCCTCCACCTTTTGCTCTGCGCTATCGCCATTTACGTTCAAGCGGCAGCTATAATCCGCTATCTGCCGCAGCGCTCGATCCGGCGCAAAATCGAAGACATAGCACTCTTCTTTGATGATCTCTTCCTTGTTTGGTGAGAGCCCATCCGGATTGATGATGGTCCAGGGCGATTGCACGCGGAAGGCGGCCTGAAAATATGTCTCCGGACTGCTGGTATTGCGCAGCATAAAGATCCCCGTCCAGGGCTTCACGGTAACCCCTGTGGTCAGCTTCCCGCAAGAGAGAGTGATGCTTTTGCTATTTAGGGGATCACCCATGGCATCCATCACCGGAGGCAGTGCCGCCGCGCCAATCCCCGCTTTTGGTCCTGCTGCCACGATGACTTCATAATCTTGATAAAACTTGTTTTGTCGCTTGCTCAAGAGATTCTTCATGGCATAGCAGCTTGCCACCGAGGGCAAGAACCAAAAGGTATGGGACAAGATCCCCAAAAGCCGAACATCTGAAAAAGGCAAAGGCG
>JAQUIZ010000039.1 GCA_028683355.1 Fermentimonas sp. | reverse complement strand
GGTGCCCAGTTATCATCTATCATCAATACTCCCGGGGGGAAACCATTATCAATGATCTGATGTGCATAATCAAGTATATCTGTCTGGTTTTGATTATAAATGAGTTCAATCCATGTGTTATATTGGGGACTTGAAAATAGAAGCAGTTCCGGAAGTTTGTTTTTGGGAGGAAAATATTTACTTGATGCTCCTAGATATGCTTCTTTTAATGTATTGCCATTTTTTTCCAGGAAAAAAGGCTCACTATTCTCAGTTATTATAATCTGATTATCCTTAAACTCAAAAGCAAAGGGACCTTCTGACCAAATATAACGTCCTTTATTAGAAACTAATAGCGGAGAAGCTTGATTCCCATAAGCATTACCATTAAGATTAGCTTTATAACCATTTTTGAAAGGCATTTTTTCTCCTTCATTTACTGCTGCTCCGTACCATAACTCGTTTTGTTCAATATCTATTACTTGATAAGTGTCTGACTGACTTTTTGAGGTGCAGAAAGTAAAAAGCGATGTTAATGCGACCAATACGATAGCCAATGTTAACATCGGTAGATTTAGAATTCTTTTTTGCATAATTTGTTTTAACATGTTTGTTTTATAATTCGTTTTTATAGAATGGGTTAAGATCAGATCTTTTTAAAAATCATGTCGCCGGAATACTCTTCATCATCGTTTTCAGAGGATATGTTGATTTTTACATTAAGATCGTTATATCCTGTAGAAGCTTCCCATAAATTATCATTAGCCAAACGTATAGAAAAAGCAGGCTTCCCATATAGTGCAGGCTCAGGAGCAGGAAGATGAAGGTATAATTTATAATCTCCCTCGGGAATATCAGCAGGTAAGCCCGCCTCTGTTTCTATTACTTCATTCTCCAGAGGCTGCCAGAATCGAGGATCTATATCAAGTTGAACATTGTACTTCTCACCGGTATCAACATTTTTAAGAATAAGTTCTACTAAACGCGGATTATATAGTGGAGCATAACCAATATTTTTAATTAAGATATGAGATTTAAAAAGTCCGCCCGGTTTAACTTTATTCGAAAATTCTCCCGAAATCAGTTCAAATCGATATCCTAATTCTCTTTTTATATTATCCATCCCACCCTGAGCAATCCACGTATTATTAACACCCTTATAATAGTCCTCGTTAAGGTATGTCCATCTGAGGTAACGCATATCGTTCTGAGCTTTTGTGGATGTCGCCGGATCTACTCCATCAGGAGGGCACGTTTCACCCCCTATCGGAACAAAAAGGCACTCCTTATTAAGAAAAGCTTTATCTTCTGCTGGGTTTATATATGTTCCATAATCAGTCGTGCTGGCCAAAAAGCAGTCGTTATGATGTCCAACTCTTGAAATATCAGATCCACTGAATGCTTCTTCAGAAGTCAGAGCTGTTTTACGGTTAAAATACTCTTGTTTATAGGCAGGTGTGCGCAACTGAATGGTTCTGCTTTTAGGAACAACCTCAAGCATTTTTTTAATAACCTCGCGTCTTGCACCTGCATTGTTAAGATTGTTTGTTGTATAGTACCATTCTCCCCAAGAACCAATGAAACCGGCCTGAACGGTAGCTATAACATCTGTATTTTTTTCAAACACCGGTTTCAGTTGATCCAGATGTTGTTTTATAATTTCGAGTGATGCATCGGGCTCATCCTGAGCTTGGGAATAGGCAAAACGGGGAATAAGTTTTATTCCTGCTCTTCTTGCAGTTTCAAAATCTTTATCTATCTCATTTAGTGCAGCGGTTGATAGTGGCTTGTCTTTGAAGTTTTTTAGATAAAAATACCGCATGACGAGTGATATCCCACTACTTCTGTACGCTGATATCTGTGAATGAGATAAAGCTCCACTGCCGCTTCCTAATTCTATCAGCGAGTATTTGTAAAAGCCTCTTTCAGGATTAGGAAATATTTCATCTGTCGGTTGATAAGTGACACTTACCATATCTTTCACATTTACTGTTTTATCGCCCTCTTTACATGAATTGAATGTTAATAGACAGGATAAAGTGATCAATAAAATATTCATTGTCATTTTCTTAATTTTTATAAGATAATCGATTTCGTGCATAAAACTATCTACATTGTGTACATTCTCATACAAAAGAAATAAATAAATCTGGATTACTCCTTATAATCATCCAACGTTCCTAAAAATTATTATAAGAATAAACTATATGGCTCTTTTATTTGAACATATAATTCTTGCGATTATTGAAGACATTAATTCGTAAAATGCATAAATAAGAATCTATTATTTATTTATATTTGCATTTAATTGTTTTTTTTAAACCTGATAACATAATGACTACCAGAAGAAAATTCATTAAAAAAGCTGCAATAGGAACTGCAGCTGCATCCTTGGGAGGTGTTTTACCCGGCTTTAGTGCAAAAAGTTATAATAATATAGTTGGTGCTAATGATAAAATTAGGATGGCTGCAGTTGGAGTTAACTCACGTGGGAATGCTTTAGCAGGAGGTTTTGCCAGGGAAAATAATTGCGAAATAACCTACGTTTGCGATGTTGACAAGCGTGCAATGGACAAATGTTCGGCAAATGTTCAGAAAATTGGAGGGAACACACCGAAACAAGAAAAGGACATTCGTAAGCTGGTTGAATACAAAGACCTTGATGCTGTTATTATTGCAACTCCTGAACATTGGCATGCACCAGGTGCATTAATGGCAATGAAAGCAGGTAAGCATGTTTATCTTGAAAAACCGACCGGTCATAATCCTGCAGAAAATGAAATGCTTATGGAGGCTGTGAAAAAATACAAAGTTGTGGCTGCTACGGGCATGCAACGCAGGTCATGGCCAAACGTGATTAGCGCTGTTCATGAAGTAAGAAGCGGTGCTATTGGTGATGTGTTTTTCAGTAAATGCTGGTATTCAAATAATCGACCTTCAATTGGTGTTGGTAAAGTAGCTGCGGTACCTGAATGGCTTGACTGGGAGTTATGGCAGGGCCCTGCACCAAGAGTCTCTAACTATAAGGATAATTATCTTCACTATAACTGGCACTGGTTTTATAATTGGGGAACAGGAGAAGCGGGTAATAATGGCGTTCATTTCATTGATGTTGTACGTTGGGCTATGGGATTAACCTTCCCAACATCAGTAAATTCATCAGGGGGCAGATACTATTATAATGACGACTGGGAGTTTCCGGATTCTCAGACTATAAATTTTGAGTTCGGAAACGAAAAATTGATATCATGGGAAGGCAAAAGTGCTCATGGCAGAGGAATAGAGAGTTCTTCAGTAGGTGCAATCTTTTACGGAAGCGAAGGATCATTGGTTTTAGGTGGTGGCAATGCATACAAGATATATGACAAAAAGGATAATGAAATAAAAAACATCACCAGTGACATGGGGTTCACAGCGGGTGATATAACTAATCCTACGCAGCAACTTGATCACTATCATTATTTGAATTTTCTTGAAGGAATACGTAAGGGTACAGCTTTAAATGCCGATATAAATGTTGGTTGCATAAGCTCAACTTTAGCTTTGCTGGGAAATATTGCACAAAGAACGAAAAGCTCTTTCATGACTAACCCGGTTAATGGAAGGATACTTGATAACAAAGAGGCTCAAAGCATGTGGGGCCGCGACTATCAGAAAGGGTGGGAAATGACACTTTAAAAATTATTCGAGTTAATTATTAAACCATTCTATAGCAGGGCATGTGACTTCATAAATCCAGACAGGTGTTACCGAAGTTGGTTTATATACAGCTGTATGTGCGGCAAATTGCGCAACTTTTGCCTGATAAGGGTTGATTGCGTCGGGCACATAACTATTGCCAAGTACAGATTTTCCGAACAACTTCTCATACCAGGCACAAGATGCTGTATATCTGCCATATGTTAACTCTAAATGATATCCATCCCTGCAAAATGTGTCACCCAGACTGCTGTTTCTTCCATTCTGTATAGCTGTTCCGGCAGGTATTACAATTTTAATTCCAGCATCATCTGCAGCTCTGTTAGAAGCATCAATAATTGCATTGTACATTTCAGGCTGATAATTATTATAGTTGTAAAAGCCGGAATGAGTAGATGACTTAGCGTATGCCCATGTGGAATGCAATACAAATTGAACTTCACTGTTTGTGGAATGTTTTTCAACAAATTCCACCAGTTCATCGAGATAAGGAAAATAAGATTCATATATTCCTGAAAGCGAACTTACCTGCTGGAAAGATATATAATCCCACTCTTCATCAATAATTGCATCAATAAGATTGAATTCAGGAGTTTCTGTTTTTTCTCCATTTACAATCTTCCTGTAAGAATAGCTGTTGGAATTATTTTGTGAATTATAAAAGTGCGTTTCTAATGAACAGCCACCAATATACATATTGCCAATTATTATTGTATCTCCATTAGCTTCTGCCAAACCATACAGGTAGTGTTCTATAGCATCATCCGAGAAACTATTACCAATAGCCAGTAGTTTGACTTGCTTAGCATAAATTGATGTTGAAGATAATAGTATAGATAGAAAAAATATTACAGCTCTTCTCATAATTTTATTTCTGACAACTTTAGTTTAAAATCAATTTATATAAATGTCCTATTTAAGTCTTTTAATTAACCTGCGTGCTTCTTTAGATCCTTTTTTATAAGTTTCTTCCATATAAATAATCTTCCCCTCTTTTCTTTTGCTTTCATCAGCAGCTTCAATAAAGGTGAAAATTTCCAGAGTTTCTTCTGCAGATACAGGTGTTACTCCCGTTTTGAAGAACTCTAAAATATTAACCAGTAAAGGCTCATATCCATTATAAGGACCAACATTAAAGACTCCTTCGGTAGTAAACGCTTGTCCTCCATAATCAGATTTTCCTTTGCGTATACCTCTAACTGATGCTATTCTGCCATCTTCCCATAATCCAACGGTTACATCTGTTCCCTCTGACGACATCCTGTTGACTGCTTTACAACCTGTTCCCATGATTGTGAATAGTGTTTCAACGCCATGTATGCCATACCATGCCAGATCGGAGTGAGAAGGCTCATAAGTAGCAGGTGAATAACAATCTGCACCGGTTACTTCACCATACTTCCCTTCTCTTAGCTGTTGTGCTACCTCAATATACCTTAAAGAAGAAGCTGAAAACATAGGAATATTATATCGTTTTGCCAGTTCAAAAATAGCTATTGCCTGCTCTAAATTGGCACCAATGGGTTTATCGATGAACACGGGCTTTCCAGCTTTAAAAACCTCATAAGCCTGCTCAAGATGCAAATTCCCATCGTTTGTTTCTAACATCACGAAGTCCACTCTGTTTAATAGTTCAGCAATTGAAGGTACAATTTCGACTCCTAAAGCCTCTACCTGTTTAATATATTCCGGGATGCGCTTGTAACTTGATTCTATAGTTTTTGATCCGTATGGATATGCAGCTACAATTGTAAAATCTTTAAACTCCTCTTTTTTATCATCACCATTCAAAAACTTTGTAAATGCAATTGCATGGGAGGTATCAAGACCGATAATTCCGATTTTGTTCTGTGCTTCTATAACGGTAATAAAACCAGTTAAAATTGTAATAAGTATTAGAATCCTTTTCATTAACTCAGAGTGCTTTAAAATATGATTGAGAACTGTAAATGGTAAAAATACAAATTTTGCTTATAAATAGTCTCTTTTAACATAACATTTTGCATATTGACTATCCGGAAACAACTAGTTATTCTATTCAATTTAATATTAACATCAAAATTATTTATCTTTGTTGCAACTAGAATATAAACGTTTTCTTATCAATTATACCCGATAAGTTAAAATTACAGCCTAATAATGAGTACAAAACAAGAGAGTGCCTCCAAATGGCTCGGCAAGAGAATGGCAGGTGCTCGCGGCTATTATGTCTCAGCTTCACTATTCACCCTCTTAAGTGCAGGTTGTTTCGTGATCTTTAGCTGGTACTTGTCTGAATTTGCAGCATCGTGGCTTGACAACGGATTAATAGTTACTGAAACGCTGCTTCTCGCTTCTGTATTTCTAGCTGGCAGATACATATTTGCAAATCTGGAATCGAGATTTAACTACAACGCCGGAAATGCTATCGTTGCTGATATAAAAAAAGAGCTATTCCCTATTCTTCTGCAGGACAATAAGCTAAGTTCAACTGATAGCGCATTATACGTAACTAAGATAAGTGATGACTTAAAACCATATTATGCATTTTTTGTTCCCTATTCTGTTGCTACTGCGGTAGTGAGCATATTGTTATTAGTAATCTGTTTCTTTATAGAAAAATGGGTTGCAATGATACTTATGGTTTCATTATTTGTTATTCCGTTACAGATGGCTGTAATTGGAATTGGAGCTGAGGCAATTCATAAAAAACACATACAGCTATTCCTTAAGTACTCTGCAGTATTTTATAACAGACTTAAAACTATCGCAGAAACAGTTAACCTGGACAATTTTAAAACTCAGTATAAATTTTTATCTCGTAAAAGTGAAGAGCTGAATGAAGCTACCACAAACGTGATGAGGGTAGCAATACTATCTTCTGCTGTGCTTGAACTGTTTGTAACTATTGCAATTGCAGCTATTGCTATTTATCTTGGAATGAGCCTGATGGGGATTATGAATGGTCCGAATTACGGCAAGGGTTACGATTTCGGCACCTCGCTGTTTCTGCTTACGATCACACCATACTTCTTCTTTTATATTAGAAAGTTTGTAAGTGCTTATCACGACCGCAACAAGGCGCTGGCGGCAGCAGAACTGCTGATGCCGATGCTTAAACGTGAGACTGAACCTGCGGTAGCTGACAAAAACGAACCATATTATAGTCTGAGTATAAGCAACCTCAACTTTTCATACCCCGACTCACCCGTGAAAGTATTACATAATATCCATCAGCAATTCCAGGAAAAAGGACTTGTATTGGTAAAGGGTATATCCGGTTCGGGTAAATCAACACTCCTGAAAATATGCGCCGGAAGCCTTTCTGTAAAGGAGGGTGAAATTTCTGTCAATGGAAGGGATAATCTATGGTCAAAACAGTGGCTAAAGGACAATACTTCTTATATGAACCAGTTTCCTTTTATTTTTGATGGGTCTTTACGATATAACGTATTCCTGAATAAAGAGACAGAAGAAGGGATTGTATACCCGGACTTTCTAAATCATGTACTGGCAAAAAAAGAGGATGGATGGGATACTGAATTGAGTCACAATGGGGTACAGTTATCAGGAGGTCAGAGGCAACTCGTGACGCTAGCCAGAATGATGCTACACCCTAAACCGGTGGCAATTCTCGACGAACCGACATCAAATTTGGATTCCTCAACAACTGAGGTGATTATTTCAGAGATTGTGAAAATGGCTAAGGACAGGCTTGTAATTGTAGCCTCTCACGAGCAGCGTTTTGAATTGGTGGCTGACAATATTGTTAACTTAAACTGGGGGGAGCAAATAGAATATGCGTGATTTTGTATTGACATATATTGTAAAGCCTTTTAAAGGTAAATGGTGGAAAGGCTTTTTATTGCTGGCACTCTGGACTATTGCTTTTGTTGCTTTACCCTCTATTTCCGGATGGTTTCTGGCCATATGCAGTGTGGTGTTTGTCACAGCAAATACTGCATTTTCATATCTTATACCGTCGGCAATAATAAGGTTGCTATCTCTTCTAAGAACAGCTACACGTTATTTCGAACGTTTAGAAAATCATAAAACCACATTGAGCGTTCAGCAGAGTCTGCAATTAAAAATATTCAGTTCTGTAGCCGGGTTGCCGTATTTCAAAAAACAGGTAAATAACAACTCATCTTTGCTTGAAAACAGCACTCATGGAGTTGATCAGATATTAAACCATATACTTCTTTGGTTATTGCCTTTTTCTGCTCTGCTATTAACATTAAGTGTTTATTTTATTTTTCTTCTGATTTTCTCAAAAGTAATTGCAATTGAGTTTATAATTTCTGCTGCAATTCTCCTGTTTCTGATTCCTCAATTAACTTTTAGAAGAAACAGGATTTTAAATGGACAATTAAAAACTCTTCGTGAAGAAAATAATAAAGCTCTGATTCAAAGCTTCAGGGGGAGAATAGAAATCTCAAAATACAATCTTGAAGATAAAGCTATTTTCACACATGAGAAAATTAGGTTGCAAATTGAAAAGATAGAAAAAAGAATACAGTTTAACTCCTTTTACTTACAACTTATAGTTGGTCTCGGTTTCAGCTATATCTCTGCTTACCTGCTCTGGAATTCAAGCCTGCATGGTTTGGATGCACCTCTTGCTATCGGAATATTTTTCGGTATTATGGCACAAGCAGAGCTTTCAGAGATGTTATTTTCGGGGAAATCAGAGAAAAGTTCTGTGGAAGAGCAGATAACGGATATGGAGTCTTTATTTGATGAAGGGTCTAAACCTATGGAAAAAGTGTCAGTAAATTCACCACTGGAGATATTGAACTTAACAGCGATTGAGGCGGTTATTCCCGGAACGCCGGTACGGGTAGGACCAGTTTCAGTCAATATTAAAAAAGGCGAATGGGTTGCGTTATACGGAAAAACAGGCAAAGGAAAGAGTACTCTGCTAAATAGTCTCTTTTATCCGGAGTACAGAGAAAATGGTTGTCTAACTTGGAATAAGGAGCATGAATTAACACATCTTCCGGTATCGGAAGCAATTTATGTGACTCAGAAAGCTTACTTACTAACAGGAACGTTACGTGAAAATTTCGAGGGCTATACCGATGATGAGATCGAAAAGGTGTTGGATATTGTGGATCTGACTTCATGGCGTACATCATTACCGGATGGATTAGGAAACTGGATTGGCGAAAATGGTGAAACACTAAGCGGTGGTCAGAGGAAAAAACTACTGCTGGCACAGGCTTTACTTAAGAAACCACAACTGCTTGTAGTGGATGAACCAACTGCCGGAATTAGCACAGAAAATGCGATTCAGATTTTCAATGGTATAAGATTACATCATCCGGGGATATCTATACTTATGGCTACCCATATAAAAGAGTTTGAGGGGGTTGTTGATAAGGTTATAAAGATTTAATGTCACTTTTGAATTTATTATGTACATTTGTGGTTGAATTTTAATGTAAATAAACGGAAATCATTTATGTACAGAAGTAAGACATGTGGCGAGTTACGACTAGCCGATGTGAACAGCGAAGTGACTTTATCAGGCTGGGTATCCAAGATTCGTAAGATGGGTGGCATGGCTTTTATTGATCTTCGGGATCGTTATGGAATCACACAGCTGTCGTTTAATCAAGAGGTGAATCATGATCTGTGTGAACAGGCTAATAAACTTGGGCGTGAATGGGTTGTTCAGGTTACAGGTACAGTAAAAGAACGCAGTAGCAAGAATAACCATATTCCTACTGGAGATATTGAGATTATTGCCTCTGAACTAACTGTTCTGAATGCTTCTAAAACGCCTCCTTTTACTATTGAGACTGAGACTGATGGTGGTGATGAACTTCGCATGAAATATCGCTACCTGGACTTGCGTCGTGGAGTGGTTCGTCAGAACCTGGAGCTTCGTCATAAAATGACTTTTGAAACACGTCGTTATCTCGATGAAAGGAATTTTCTGGAAGTAGAAACTCCTGTACTTATTGGCTCTACTCCTGAAGGTGCACGTGATTTTATTGTTCCTTCAAGAATGAATCAGGGAGAGTTTTATGCACTTCCGCAATCACCACAGCTGTTTAAACAACTTTTGATGGTCTCAGGTTTTGATCGCTACTTCCAAATCGTAAAATGTTTCCGCGACGAAGATTTAAGAGCTGACAGACAGCCTGAGTTTACTCAGATCGACTGTGAGATGTCGTTCGTTAATCAGGAGGATGTTCTCAACATGTTTGAGGGACTTACCAAACATCTTTTTAAGAATATCAAAGATATTGATCTTCCCGAATTTCCACGCATTAGTTATGCTGATGCAATGAGATTGTATGGTTCAGATAAACCGGATATTAGATTTGGAATGACCTTCACTGAGATAAAGGATTTGACAACAGGGCAAGGTTTTGGAGTATTTGAATCTGCTGAGTATGTAGGTGCAATTTGTGCCGAAGGATGTGCTTCGTATACACGTAAACAGGTTGATGAACTTACCGATTTCGTGAAACGTCCACAGGTTGGAGCTAAAGGCCTTATATATGTACGATATAATGAAGATGGTTCTGTAAAGTCGTCTGTAGATAAATTTTACAGTGAAGAAATTCTGAAAACATGGATAGAACGATGTGGAGCAAAACCAGGTGATTTACTCCTTGTGCTTGCAGGTGAAACTGAGAAGACTCAGAAACAGTTGAGTGAACTGCGACTTGAGATGGGCAACCGACTTGAATTAAGAGATAGAAATAATTACAAATGTCTGTGGGTGGTTGACTTTCCACTTCTTGAGAAAGATGAGGAGTTGGGCCGATATTTTGCTAAACATCACCCTTTTACATCACCTAAACCGGAAGACATTCCACTGCTGGACTCTGATCCTGGTGCTGTGCGTGCAAATGCTTACGACATGGTAATTAATGGTGTTGAGATTGGTGGCGGATCTATTCGTATTCATGACAGCGGACTGCAAAAGAAGATGTTTTCAGTTCTCGGTTTTACAGAAGAGCAGGCTGAAGCTCAATTCGGCTTCCTTATGAACGCATTTCAGTATGGTGCACCACCGCACGGTGGCATCGCCTTTGGATTAGATAGATTTGTATCTATCTTTGCCGGATTAGACAGCATTCGTGATACAATTGCTTTCCCTAAAAACACAGCAGGTCGTGATGTTATGATAGATGCCCCTTCTAGGGTAGTAAAAGAACAGCTTGATGAGCTCGGTATTATGCTCAAGCCTGGTGAATCTAAGTAATATAAAAACAAAAAAGCTGCTTAAAGGCAGCTTTTTTTGTAATAAAACCGAGTTTAATTTATTCTTATAAAACGTATCCTTCGGTATATGTTTTATTAAACAGACGGTTTGCATCAGCTTCGGCATCATCAACAAATTTCTCAGCTGAAGGATCCCATTTTATGGGACGACCAAGATCGTAAGCAATATTACCAAGTGTACAAACTACACAAGAGCTGTGCCCAACCTCTACAGGAACTGCAGGCTCTGTTCTGTTCTTAACTGATTCAATAAAATTAGTGAGGTGAGGTATCTGAGTTTCATATGCCCCTTCTGTCTCTTCTCTTTGAACAGGCAACAGGCTATCATCAGATGCAACATAATGACCTCTGGATACCTCAATCCAGCCTTTATCTCCCCAGAATTTAACGCCCTTAGTCATCTTTTCGTCAAAAGGCTCTTCTGTCATAATTACACCATTGGCATATTTATAAGTAAGGAATTTAGTGTCCTGATAACCTGCAGGAATAATTTCTACCGGTCCGCTTCCATCCATTCCTAAACCCCATTGTGCAATATCAAACATATGTGCACCCCAGTCGGTTGTAAAACCACCACCTAACTCTTTATACCAGCGCCATGCTCCCCAGATTTGCTCATTCTGTTCTGGATTAATTGTGATGATTGGATTAAGTTGTGAATTGTAGTGTACATATTCTGATGGGCCTAACCATAGTGGCCAGTTTAAATCTGAAGGAAGTGGTTCTTCGGGAAGATCGTAAGGTGTTGGAGGTGCTCCAACATATGCGTTTATACGCTCTATTGTTCCAAGTTTTCCTTCCTGTACCAATTTTACAGCATGCTGGAAATTAGCATCTGAACGTTGCTGACTACCTACTGCTAAAATAACTCCATTGGATCTGACTGCTTTTATTAGCTCTTGCCCTTCCTTTATTGTGAATGTTAAAGGCTTTTCCAGGTAAACATCCTTTTTGGCATTACATGCCTGAATTGCAATAAATGCGTGCCAGTGATCAGGTGTTGCTATTACAACAGCATCAATATCATCGCGAGCAATTAAATCGGAATAGTTTTCGTAAACATCTACAGTAACTTCACTTTCGTTATTTGCATAATGTTCTGTCACCCTTTTTTGAAAACGCTCTCTCTTAATTCCATACACATCACAACCTGCAACGACTCTAACATCAGGCATTCCAATGTATCCATTTAAAAGGTAC
Source organism: Fermentimonas sp. (assembly GCA_028683355.1). Classification (GTDB taxonomy): domain Bacteria; phylum Bacteroidota; class Bacteroidia; order Bacteroidales; family Dysgonomonadaceae; genus Proteiniphilum. The sequence goes on along the minus strand of JAQUIZ010000039.1, from coordinate 10,571 downwards.
ATCGCTTGTTGTCCTAGTCCGATAAACCCCAGACGTACTAATCCTTCAGTAGAAGTTGACGCTTTACTTTGTTTGCATGATGAAAGAAACTGCGGAAATGCAGCTATTCCTACTGCTCCTACAGCAGCTGACTTGATAAATTTTCTTCTTGATAATTGATTACTCATGACTTTAGATTATTATTGTTTGAAATGCATTCTAAACATTTTTAATGCAAATATATTGCTTTTTATTATCTTTTTTGCTTTTTAACAAAGAAATGTGCAATTATGAAAAGATTAAATAAGACTTTCCAATTTACCTCTGTCCAGCACCCTAAGCTCTCTCTTATATATTGATATTAATTCCTCCCTTATCATATCACCTAATGTACGTGCAAGTGAGGGACGCTGAACTCCAAAGTATTCGGCGAGCTGGCTCTGGGTCCTCTTCAAAGTAAAAGTATCTTCCTGAGGAGTCGTATTTTCTAAAATATATAATGAAAGTTTCCCTTTTAATGTTTTTATAGACATCATCTGAACCTTCTTGGAAAGAAAGACTGTCATATTTGAGTTTACTTTCATGAAATTTGTAAGCAGTTGCTCATTAATCATCATCTCTTTCAACCACAAAGTTTTTGGAATGATATAGAATTGGCTTTTTTGCATAGATATGACATCAACAGGGTAGCGGTTTTCTGTGGCAACAAGAAATGCAGGTGCTAAAGGACGAAAAGGTTCAATAAACTCTATTTCAACTACATTACCATCTTTGGTAACCATCTCTGTACGAACTAATCCATCAGCCAGAATATAAAGTGAATGAATTGTATCACCCTGCCGAACTACATGTTGTCCTTTTTCAACTACCAAAACATCTGAAACCGATCGGGATAAAATCTCGTCAATTTCATTTTTTGTTAAATTCACGAATAATGGACAACCAGTCAGATCCATATTTTTATAGTTGTTGAGAAACAAAGATACATAAAAATGAGCCTATCTTATTTATTAAAACAGGTTAAATGCGCAAGTTGTAACTTTGGTTACAGAATTTGAAATTACAAGAAGATAAATTTGCATCAGAATAAATAAAAAAAACAAAGTTGAAAAATGGAAAAAATGTTTTGTTATCAATGTCAGGAGACTAGTAAAAATGAAGGTTGCACAATAGTTGGGGTTTGTGGTAAAACGGCTGATGTGGCTAATTTACAGGATCTATTAATGTTTCTATGTAAAGGAATCTCTCAATACACTGTAAGACTAAGAAGTCTGGGTATAGAGATTTCTGAAATAGACAGGTTTATAGTTGACAGCTTATTTATGACTATCACCAATGCAAACTTTGATAAGAGCAGATTTATTACCCGGATATTGATGGCTTACGAGATAAGAAATGCAGCGAAAGAGCGACTGCTTTCTGCGGGTGGTAAAATTGATGACATCAAATTTGACGGAGCCTTCTGGGTTGGTGAGACTGAAGAAGAAATGGCTGAGAAAGCATTGGAGGTAGGTGTTTTGGCTAGTGATAATATTGATGTTCGCTCTCTTCGAGAGTTAACAACATACGGACTAAAAGGAATAGCTGCATACGCTGAACATGCATATAATCTGGGCTACACAGATAGTGAGATCTACAGCTTTATACAGAAAGCCTTAGTGGATATCACTGATGACACTTTATCGGCAGATGACCTAACTGCCCTTGTGCTCGAAACAGGAAAATTTGGTGTTCAGGTGATGGCATTACTGGATAAAGCAAACACGTCAAGCTATGGAAATCCTGAGATCACTAAGGTTAACCTAGGAGTTCGTAACAATCCGGGTATTCTTATTAGCGGCCACGACATGAAAGATATGGAAGAGTTGCTTAAACAGACTGCGGGTACCGGTGTTGATGTCTACACTCATAGCGAAATGCTTCCAGCTCATTATTATCCTGCATTCAAAAAATACAGTCATTTTGTGGGGAACTATGGAGGTGCATGGTGGAACCAAATCAATGATTTTGAAACGTTTAATGGCGTTTTCCTGTTTACTACTAACTGTATAGTTCCACCAAGAAAGAACTCTACATATGGTGATAGGGTTTATACAACAGGTGCATCAGGATTTGAGGGTTTCAAACACATTAAAGACCGTAAAGATGGAGAAGCCAAAGACTTCTCTGAGCTTATTGAGCATGCTAAAAAATGCAAAGCTCCTGAGGAGATTGAAACAGGAGTGATTGTGGGAGGTTTTGCTCACAATCAGGTGATTGCTTTGTCTGATCAGATTGTGGAAGCAGTTAAAACAGGTGCTATTCGCAAATTCTTCGTGATGGGTGGATGTGATGGCCGTGTGAGAGGTAGAAATTACTATACTGAGTTCGCAGAAAAGATGCCTAAGGACACAGTGATACTGACTGCCGGATGTGCTAAGTATAGATATAATAAACTGCCTCTGGGAGATATAAATGGCATTCCTCGTGTGCTGGATGCAGGGCAATGTAACGATAGTTATTCATTAGTTAAAATTGCTCTTGCTCTAAAAGATGCTTTTGGTTTTGATGATCTTAATGACCTGCCGATTGTTTATAATATAGCATGGTATGAACAGAAAGCAGTGATTGTCCTACTGGCCTTACTCTCTTTGGGTGTTAAGAATATTCATCTTGGTCCTACTCTGCCGGCTTTCCTTTCACCAAACGTAGCTAATGTGCTTATAAATATGTTTGGTATTTCGGGTATAACTACAGTTGATGAAGATTTAAAGATCTTCATGGAGGCTTAATTATCGCTAAATAAATAAAATAAAAAAGATATGAGCGAATTTATAAATAATTCAACGCAGCGTAAGGAGAAGCTTCGTAACCTTCTACTCGAACTGCATAATGGAGGAAATCCTGCATTGCTGCGCCAGCATCTTATCAATGTACTAAGAAGCATTCCTTATAACGAAGTGGTTGAGGTTGAACAGGAGCTGATTAACAGCAACTCCTTGACCGAGCAGGAGATTTTGGAGTTTTGCGATTTGCACACTGCAGTACTTGATGGAAGTATCGATCTGGAGGGAGCTAAAGATGTGCTTCCCGGACATCCTGTAGATACATTTATGAAAGAGAATGCAGCAATCCGTGAGCAGATTGAAGCATACAGAATAACGAGCAAAGAAATTGAGAGTATAACAGATTCTGAAGTACAGGGTTACATACTTCAGTTACGTACTATTTTCAACAATTTTTCTGATATCGATAAGCACTACAAACGCAAAGAATATCTTCTGTTTCCTTTCTTGGAAAAGCATCTTATCACTGGTCCCCCCAAAGTTATGTGGGGCAAACATGATGAGACCCGTGAACTGCTTAAAAAATCGCATGAAGCCCTCACTTCTCCCATTGCCAGTGCAGATAGTTTAAGATTATCTCTCAGCGAATTACTTGACATTACTGTTCAGATGATTGAAGGGATGATTATGAAAGAGGAGGAAATTCTTTTTCCTATGGCGATGGACACCTTGAATGAAGAGGAGTGGTATAAAGTATATCAAGAGACACCCGAATTCGGATACTGCCTGTATGACCCTGAAGATGAATGGTCTCCAGTGGGTATAAAAGTGGAAAAACAGGAGTATGTTCAAGCTGATGGAATCAGATTATCTTCGGGAGCTTTCAATACAAGTGAGCTGGAAGCACTTTTCCAACATCTGCCAATTGATATTACATTCGTTGATAAAAATGATAAAGTGCGGTTTTTCTCTCACAGTCCCAACAGGGTGTTCGAACGAAACCGATCAATTATTGGACGTGATGTGCGGATGTGCCACCCACCGGGTAGTGTACATGTTGTAGAGCAAATACTAAGTGATTTCAAGAGTGGTAAAGAAAATAAAGCGATATTCTGGATATCAGGATTTCAGAAAGATCGGTTTATTGTGATTGAATATTGTGCTGTTCGTGGAAAGGGTGATGAATATCTCGGTGTACTGGAAGTTACACAGGATATTACTAAGCTGCGTAGCCTGGAAGGCAGTCAGCGACTGTTGTCTTATGAACAGAAATAGTAAACGACACAGTTATCCCTTACTGTAAATCAATACAGAATCTTAGAACTATTGTAGAAATTAATAAAGCCGGCTAATTCAGCCGGCTTTACTCTTATCAGTTCTGATTAATTATTATTTAATCAAATATAACACCAATTTCTTAGAGATTAGGGTTTACACTGCTCCATTTGTCGGTTGCAGGTATAATACCCATAGATATTACCTCATCACGTAATTTTACAAGATGGCTGTAACTCTGTTTTAGCTCTGCAATTTCAGCATCAGTTCCTTTAATTTCGCCATAAGAAACACCATTTTTGTCAAGTGTTGTTTCCATAGCCATCATTATATGCTCAAAACCCTGTTCGTTTACATAGCATCCTGAAGGCCAGCGGAAAGCGTCACCACCCATTGTAGCGCGGATCATTTCTACTGACGTGTAAGCAGGACTCTGGAATGATGAACGTCCGCGAAGCTTGATTATGTTTGCACCACCTTTGGTTACACGAACTTTCAGATCAGCCCATTGCTCATTGGTAAGTGAATCTGTACCTATAAGATCGGTCAACGGTTTGCCATCTACTTTAGCAGTAGAAGCAAATACAGCCATTTGTTCACCGTGACCACCATAAGTACGTGCATTTGTAACTTTATTCTGTGCTACACCAAAATGTTTAGCCAGCTCACTTTGCAATCTTGTGCTGTCTAGCGCTGCTAATGTAGTAACCTGTGAAGGTTTAAGTCCTGAGTATATTAATGCTACCAGACCAGTGATATCTGCGGGATTAAAGATGATGGTCAAATGCTCCAGTTCAGGGCAATATGATTTGATATCTTTACCCAGTTGTGCTGCAATTTCAGCATTACCTTTAAGCAAATCTTCGCGAGTCATACCTTCTTTGCGGGGAGCACCACCGGATGAAATCATATACTTGGATCCTGCAAATGCCTCTTTAACATCGGTAGAATAAGTGAAATTGATATCATCGAAACCACAGTGACGCATCTCTTCAACAACTCCTTCAAGTCCTTTTGCAAAAGGGTCATAGAGACAGATGTTTGGTGTCAAACGCATCATGGCTGCTGTTTGTGCCATATTGGAACCGATCATACCGGCAGCTCCTACAATAGTTAATTTGTCGTTCGTTAGAAAGCTCATAATTGATTGTTATTTAAATGTTAATGATTCTGCTTGATCAAGTGAATTTAGGACTTCAAATATACGAAATATTGCCAAAACATCAGGTATGTATTTTAATAAAATTCACTAAAATACACACTGAAAGAAGTGATTAGAGCAAACTCCATGCAACTGTCAGTCCTGCCATAACAATAGACACCATACTCATGAGCTTTATCAGAATATTTAGTGAAGGTCCGGATGTATCTTTAAATGGGTCTCCTACAGTATCGCCAACCACAGCTGCTTTATGTGCTTCACTTCCTTTACCTCCCAGATTTCCCATTTCGATATACTTTTTGGCATTATCCCATGCACCTCCCGAATTAGCCATAAAAACTGCCATTACAAATCCGGTACCTAATCCTCCGGCTAATAGTCCCATTACACCTGAAACTCCCATTAGCAGTCCGGTTATTATAGGTGCTGCAACTGCAAGCAGTGAAGGTAAAAGCATCTCCCTTTGAGCTCCTTTTGTAGAAATTGAAACGCACCTTGCATAATCAGGTGTTGTTTCTCCAGTAAGAATTCCTTTAAATTCTCGGAATTGATAACGAACTTCCTCAACCATACTCCTTGCTGTCCTGCCTACAGCATTCATAGTAAGACCACAGAACAGAAATACCATCATAGATCCGAGGAATATTCCTGCAAGCACTTTTGGATTCATCAATGTAACCTGGTAATAATTCATAAAATCCACAAAGCTTGCTTTGGCTACTTCAACTGTCTGTCCATCAGCAAATTCAAGAACAGTATCGTTTACCCGCAATAATGCAACTCTAATCTCTTCAACATAAGATGCTAATAGAGCCAAACCTGTAAGTGCTGCAGAGCCAATCGCAAATCCTTTTCCTGTAGCAGCAGTTGTATTCCCTAATGAATCTAACATATCTGTTCTCCTTCTGACTTCAGGATCCAAACCGCTCATTTCGGCAATACCACCTGCATTATCTGCAATTGGGCCATAAGCATCAGTTGCCAGTGTAATCCCAAGCGTTGAAAGCATACCAACTGCTGCAATCGCGATGCCATAAAGGCCCATACTTACATTCTCTGCAGTCAGCATATTTACGATATCAAATCGTATTGCTGAAAGATAGGCTATTAAAATAGCAACAACTATTGTCAGTACCGGAATTACTGTAGAAATGAAGCCGTTACCCAAGCCAGATATAATAACAGTAGCAGGTCCAGTTTTTGCACTATTTGCAATTTCTATAGCCGGCTTATGAGAAGAAGAAGTGAAATACTCTGTTCCTTGTCCGATTATAATACCTGCTAAAAGTCCTGTAATAACTGAAAATGAAAGTCCTACCCAATTACTGAATCCTAATAAATACAGTATGCCGAAAGTAATTACAGCTATAAAAACAGCACTAATATTAACTCCCCTGTTGAGAGAATCCATAAGCTGTTTTACAGTTGCATCCTCTTTCGTTTTTACTAAAAATATTCCTATAATTGAGAGGAAAACACCAATAGCAGCAATTAACATAGGTGCAAATACTGCATTTTCCTGCATAGAGGGATTCAATACAAATGCTGAAGCACCTAGTGCTGCTGTTGATAAAATTGAACCGCAATATGATTCATAAAGATCAGCACCCATGCCGGCAACATCACCAACGTTATCTCCAACATTATCTGCAATTGTAGCCGGATTCCTTGGGTCATCTTCAGGAATACCTGCCTCCACCTTACCTACTAAATCAGCACCCACATCAGCTGCTTTGGTATAGATTCCTCCCCCTACACGAGCAAACAAGGCCTGAGTTGAAGCACCCATTCCAAACGTCAGCATTGTTGTAGTTATCATTATCAACTTGTGTCCGGCATCTGCATCCTTCACAAAAAAGTCCAGTATAAGATACCAAGCCGAAATGTCTAAAAGTGCAAGACCAACTACAACCAGCCCCATGACAGCACCTGATCTGAATGCAATTTTCAACCCACTATTCAGGGATTTCTGCACTGCATTAGCAGTTCTGGCTGAAGCATATGTAGCAGTTTTCATACCAAAGAAACCGGCAAGTCCAGAGAAAAAACCTCCGGTGAGAAATGCAAAAGGTACCCATTTATTCTGCAAACCGAAAAATGACATTGTTGCAAAAATGAGTAAGAGAATTATAAAGACTATTACAACAACTTTATATTGCTGTTTCAGGTATGACATTGCTCCCTCACGAATGAAACCGGCAATTGTTCTCATTTTTAGTGAGCCCTCATCCTTTTTCATTAAACTCCTGAAAAAATAAAAAGCACATAATAATGCTGCAAATGATGCAATCGGTACTAGGAAAAAGTAATTCATAGGCTGGCATTTAAAGTTTTACATAAAAAAGGTATTATTTACAAAGATGATAATTTTTATTCATAATAAAATGATTTTTTTCAGTAAAAATAAGGCCAAAAAAAGCCACCCTTTAAGCAGGATGGCTTTTAAACTAATCAACAAGACTTTTTATTTAATCTTTTTATATCCATATACGGCTCTGTCGCCCAGTTCTTCTTCAATACGAAGCAGCTGATTGTATTTTGCCATACGGTCTGAACGGCTTGCAGAACCTGTTTTAATTTGACCTGCGTTAGTTGCAACAGCAATATCAGCAATTGTAGCATCTTCTGTTTCACCTGAACGGTGTGAAGTCACGCTGGTATAACCGTGTCTGTGTGCCATTTCTATAGCATCAAGAGTTTCTGTAAGTGTACCAATCTGGTTTACTTTAATAAGGATGGAGTTTGCGCAACCTTCTTTGATACCTTTTTTAAGGAAATCAACATTAGTAACAAACAAGTCATCACCAACCAACTGGCATTTGCTACCAATTTTATCTGTCAGTAGTTTCCAGCCTTCCCAGTCACTTTCATGCATACCATCTTCTATAGAGTCAATCGGGTATTTTGTGATAAGCTCTTCCAGATATGCAACCTGTTCTTCACGACTGCGTTTTTTACCATTTTCGCCTTCAAATTTTGAGTAATCATAAACACCATCAACATAGAACTCAGATGCGGCACAATCAAGTGCGATAGTTACATCCTCAGCGGGCTTATATCCTGCATTTTTAATTGCAGTAAGAATTGACTCAAGAGCCTCTTCTGTTCCACCACTTAGGTTAGGAGCAAAACCACCTTCATCTCCAACAGCAGTACTTAAACCTTTATCATGAAGTACTTTCTTCAATGCGTGGAATACTTCAGTTCCCATACGCAAACCTTCCTTAAATGATTTTGCACCTACCGGACGTATCATGAATTCCTGGAATGCAATTGGTGCATCTGAATGTGATCCGCCATTGATGATATTCATCATTGGAACAGGTAAAACATAAGTATTAGTACCACCAATATATCTGTAAAGTGGTAATCCAAGATAGTTTGCAGCTGCTTTTGCTACTGCAAGAGAAACACCTAAAAGAGCATTAGCACCTAGGTTAGATTTTGTTTTAGTACCATCAAGCTCCAGGATCTTTGCATCAATCTTTGTCTGTTCCAATACGTTCATACCAATTAATGCGGGAGCAATAGTATCGTTGATATTTGCTACAGCCTGCAATACACCTTTACCCAGGTAACGGCTTTTATCACCATCACGAAGTTCCAATGCCTCATTTTCACCTGTTGAAGCGCCTGATGGAACAGCTGCACGTCCAAATGCACCTGATTCTGTTAATACATCTACTTCAACTGTAGGATTACCTCTTGAATCCAAAATTTCTCGTCCTAAGATACTTACAATTCTCATGTTGTTGATTTTTATATGTAATAAAATAGTTCTATTGATACAGGTTATTAATTAGACTAACAACCCTATTTAACTGAATTACAACCTAATACCCTCAATCTTCTCTAATTGATTATAATAGTGCAAATATACATAATTTTCCGGTAAAACTCTCTGTTTATTATTCAGAATATCAAAAAACCAGATACGATCACATGGCCGCATTCACAATCTCAATTAGTGCACTCATATTTGAGGTAATGAGTTTAACTGATATCGCCATAAGTATTACACCAAAAAATTTACGTAGTATATAAGCTCCGCTCTCTCCTAAAAGTTTTTTAACCTGATCCAGATATCTCAACACCAGATAAACAATCAGCATGTTAATCAGAACGGCGATAATTATGTTTACGGTATGATATTCGGCCCTCATAGTTAATAATGTTGTAAAACTTCCCGGTCCTGCTATAAGCGGGAAAACTACCGGAAAAAGTGTTGAAGAATTATCTGCTGACGGATTATCATTTCTGAAAATCTCTACGCCGAATATCATTTCTATGGAAATAATAAGCAAAACGATAGCACCAGCTACAGCAAAGGATGAAATGTCGACCTGAAAAAGCTTTAGCAGCCCTTCTCCTATAAACAGGAAACCTACAAGTATGATAGTAGAGTAAACAGCTGCTTTTTCCGGATGAATTGTCCTGCCCTGACTCCTTAAATTAAGGAAAATTGGTACAGATCCTGTAGCATCAATAATTGCAAACAAGACCAAAAAAGCACTAACTATTTCAACCCAGCTAAAAGCAAACATAAAATTAAATTTAGAATAATGAAAGGATATACTTACTATTTGACTACAAAAATAATCATTATTAGCAAAACATCAAACTGTAGACTATGTTTTGTCAGCAACTGATGTAATTTTTTCCAGTTTAAAAGGTTCAGGATGTACATAATTCAGATATTTAACTATCCTGAAAGCATTAAAGTTATGAAAAAAACGTTTCACAAAACTATTCAAAGTTGCACAGTTTTCGTTACAATCTTTCAATAATTTCAAATATTCATTCTCATTTAAAAAATCAATCAGTACAGGGTGTAATTCGGATACTTTTGAAATTATAGTTGCATCATCTTTTTTAAAAAAGAACTCCTTCATATCAAAAAACCTCTTAAGCTCTTGAAAGGATTGTCTTGAATACACTTTTAGAATCCCGTCAGGCTCTTCCAGTATTTTCTGTATTGCCGGTCCTGTACCAAATGGAACCCTGTCAGAAAATCTTGCTAGTGGAAAAACAAAGGTATCTTTTAAAACTTTTACTTCACCAAGAGGAAATACTTTGTGAAGAAAGTAAAAGTCCTCACCACCCTGCTGGCGTCCCATCCCTCCTGCTCTTACATAAGCATCTGCAGTTACTGCAAATGCTGATCCTATTGTATGATAATAATATGGGAAACCTATCTCTTTTAGATTTTCACTATAATAATGCAAATATGCCTCATATTGTCTAACAGCACTCTCAACATTACTGTTGCTACTTTCTACTCTATGATGAAAATTGTGTATGGTTACTTTTAGTTTCTCATTTTGTTTAAATGCATCATAAATACTTGTAAGAAAGTTATACGACACTTCACAGTCGGCGTCCATGGATAC
>JAQUIZ010000038.1 GCA_028683355.1 Fermentimonas sp. | reverse complement strand
GGGTGGTTCTAAAGCCTGAATCAATGGTTTCATTGCGCGAATCTATATTTTAATCACGAGTGGTTTCTTTCCGTGAACTGATGGTTTTAAGAAGCGTACAGGTGTCCTTTGTGGCGTGTAATATTCATAAAGTACGCATTACTTGATTACCTGAAAAACAGTAGACCAGATACAAAATATACTCATCTGTTCGTGAGAAGCAGAGCCCCAGTTAAACCATATACAGAATCAGCTATTGTCTACTTGATTGTATCCAAGCAGATGATGCGGGCTGGTATTCATACAACCGGTAAACGGCATGGTCCGCATTCATTACGTCACAGTATGGCTACCGGACTGCTTGAGGACGGGACTCCGTTACCTGTTATTGCAGCAGCCCTTGGGCATAATAGCACAAAAAATACCAGCAGGTATCTTCGAATAGATATTGAACGCTTGCGTTCAATTGCATTGGAGGTACCCGTATGAATAATAGTAATTACTGCGTTGTTAGTTTTGAAGATGGTGTTTTCAAAGAACTATTTTTACAATTCATTCAGTACAAACAAGGGCTTGGATTCCAGTATGGTCATTCTGTTCAGAGTTGTTTGCTCCGAATAAACTCCATACTTAACGAATGGCAATTGGAGTTTCCGGTACTCACAAAAGATATGGTGGAGTGTATTATAGCCAGAAGGCCCGAAGAAGCACCTGCAACACAGCAAAAACGAGCAAGTTTGCTTCGGCATTTTGCTGAATTTATGAATGCTATGGGCTATGAATCATACGTATATCCTACCTTTTACAATGTGAAATGGATTGATTGTTTCGCACCATATATTTTTAGTCAGAGTCAAATGCAAAGCATTTTTTCGGCGGCAGATTCATTGAAACCGATTAAGAAATCACCGTTGTATCATTTGGTTTGGCCAGCGTTCATAAGAATGCTTTATGGGTGTGGTCTTCGTCTATCTGAAGCTCTGGATCTTAAAACGGTCAATGTTGATCTAGAAAAAGGAACTCTTTATGTGGATAAGTCCAAAATGGGTACCATCAGATATGTACCTATGTCGGCTTCTCTCGCCCAATATTGTTGTGAATATGCTGAAAAAGCCAATTTATCCATACATGAATATTTTTTTCCATCGCCACGCACTGGCAGATATAGTGCTAGTGCTGCTGTTACTCAGATTAAAAAAATATATTCTATCGCTGGCATTCCCCGGCTAAGTAATGGTCAATTGCCTAGAATACATGACCTGCGCCATACTTTTTGCTGTCATGCTCTGGAGCAAATGCAGGCTAACGGTCATGATACGTACTATGCCTTACCGCTTCTCAGCACGTATATAGGGCATCAGGGAATACGTGATACGGAACGATATCTTCGTTTGCCTGTTTTCGGCTATTCTTCCATCGTAGCTACTGAAACTAAAGCACTGCTAGGAATAATCCCGGAGGTGACTGAATATGGGGAATGATTTTCTTGACTATCTGGAGTTATTCTTTTCAAAATACGTACTTCTGCAACGAGGTCTTAGCTCGAATACGATCAGTTCATACAGCGACGCATTTTTAATGCTGTTTCGTTATCTTGAAGAGGTAAAACACCTCAAACCTCATCAAGTAACTTTCCTGCATGTAGGCAAAGAAACCATTGCTGACTATTGTGAATGGCTTGAATTGTCTCTTGGGAATTCTATTGCTACAAGAAACCAAAGACTGACTGCTGTACATGCATTGTTTCGCTATATTCAGGCTGAAGATCCGTCACGCATAGCGCAGTGCCGTGATATTCTGGGAATCAAGATGAAAAAACACCGTAGTACGCCTCCCAAATATTTGTCTGTTGATGCGATAAAAGCCATTTTGGCAAAACCGGACTCAAAAAGTGATACTGGTATTCGGGATTTGGCTCTGCTGTGTCTACTTTATGATTCAGCAGCACGGGTTCAGGAACTGATTAATCTTAAAGTTGCCGACATTGTCTTAGATAAGCCTGCGACGGTCAGAATCACCGGTAAAGGTGATAAAATCAGAATAGTACCATTATTGCCCGAAACCGCCGTAATTCTGAAACAATACATCAAACGTTATCGATTGACCGCGAAAGATTCGGTGCTGTTTACCAACCGAAGTGGAAACAAACTGACACGTGTAGGCGTAAACTACATCTTAAACAAATACATTGAAATCGTAAATCAACAAAGTCCGGGATTGATTAATATTACTGTTACCCCTCATGTGCTTCGGCATTCCAAGGCTACCCACCTGCTATCGGCAGGAGTCAATCTTGTGTATATACGAGACTTGTTGGGTCATTCGTCAGTCGTAACTACAGAAATATATGCTACGGCAAATCCAGAGTTTCTACGTAAGGCGATAGAACAAAATGCTATCAGGACTTCTCCAAAAAGATTATCGCTCACTGCTTCTGAAACTACAGACTTAATAACTTTCTTAAAACGATTTCGTTGCTAACAATTTTTTATATGTAAAGTTAGGCGGTTGAAAATTCAATAACGATGTAGCTTTAACTGCCAACTTTACATATATAGTGGCTTTACATATTGGGCCAAATGAAAAGCTTTTCATTTGGCCCAATCGACCTCAGTAATTACACCAGGCTTATGAGTAAGATGATTCGTTAGTTTCATCTTGTTAACATAATTACGATAGCCTTTGCAGAACTTACTGTAACCGACACTAAATTTATCTTCAGATAAACATTTATCTTTATATTCATTCCAAAGTAATTTAAGAGTTACACCTACCTTAGTAAGTTCATTGTGAACATACTCATAATTAGGTTGTTGAAGAATCTTTTCTTCAACATGCTTTTCGGGGAAAAACAGATCATATGTTTCATTTGAAGATAATTCTGCAATGTCCTCATACAGAATGCTGCGTTCTTTCGCAATGCGAAAAACTTCATTAACCGAAGATAGTGACATATGTCTACTTTTAGCAATAGCACGTTGCGAAAGACCTTGGGAACGGAGTTCCATAATTAATTTAACTGCAATTTTTCTCGCCATAATGGCTACCTCCTTATAATTATTTAGGTTTTACCTACTTTAATTATAAGATGGCGTTATCATAGTGTCCACGGGTGTTATTATTTCGTCCACAGCCGTTACTGATTAAAATATCACAAACGTTATCGACACGTCCACTTGCGTTATTCAACAGTCCACTGGTGTTATCCAATGCGTGGAATAATCAGTTGTAAGGGGGGTTATAAAAATATTCTAGTTGTATTATTGGCTATCGTAGCAACTGAAGGAAGTATTATGTGGGAAATATTATTACTTCTACTTTACTCCTTAGGACATAGTTTCCTCGTGGTTGTAGCGGGAACATCTGTTGGTTTTGTAAATAAGCTATCAGAAAGCGGCGCATATGATATGACTAGTAAAATTATAAAAACCGTAATGGGAACCATAATATTATTTTTAGGAATGTATATGCTATATTTAGGTTTTTAAATTTTAAGAATAAGGAGATTTGAGAATGAATAGAAACCCACGCATCCCAGGGACTAGGTGGTACTTTACATAATCATGATACTAATTCTTTATTTCCTCCAAAACCTTGATTAACTGTGGCAAAGATTCTTGGATGGTTTTCCAAATAATATCTGTATCAACGCCCCAGTATTCATGAATGAGAATATTTCTAATGCCTCGCATTGCTTTCCAAGGTACACAGGAGTACTGCTGCTGAATCTCTTTAGAAACACGAGCAGCGGCCTCACCAATAATCTCAAAGTTTCTTACTACTGCGTCAACTACTTGTTCATTATTAACGAATTCATCATAGGTTAGATTTTCGGTATACCGAAGAATCTTACGTGCAGATTCTCTAATATCGTCAATGTATAAGTGGTAGTCTCTCATATATCTACCACTTCCTTTAGTATCCGTTCCTTTATTCTTGGTTTAAGAGCTTTTTCGGTAACTAAGTCCACTTTGCAACCCAATATGTTCTCCAAATTTTCCTTTAATTCTACGAAAGTAAAAAGACTGACTGGTTCCGAGAATTCGACCAGTAAATCAATATCGCTGCCTTCCTTTGCCTCGCCACGAGCAAAAGAACCAAAAACACCAATTTTTTTTATATTATAGTTTGCACAAAGTTCTGGCAGATGCTGTTTAAGGATTGCAAATGGATCCATCAATATCAGCCCTTTCTCAAATGCTTAACTACTGAGGAGTACTATTCTGACTATTCTTCTCCTAAATTTTAGCATACAATAAGTAATTGTAAAGTTTTGCTAAGCAACCTTAATAATTAAACTTCTGTTCTAGGACTTAATAAAAAAAGGAATAAGTATCCTAAGCCTCTTATTTGCAAAGGCTTTGTACTTATCCCTTAAACCTTCTGTGGGTGCTCAAAAAGTTTTAGAATAAAAAACTGCGGACTTCTTCGCAGATGGACAGCATGACCACATCAACACTCTCATCCGGAAAAGGAATTTCTTCAATAAACCCCTTTATAAATTCAACGTTATCCGCTCCCATACGTGCTTTATTATTATTGGCCAGATTCAGCATCTCATCTGTCAATCCAGGCCATACACCTTACCTGTTTGCCCTACATATTTAGAAACGGCCAATACGTCTATATTTTAAATGATTCAACTTACTTTAACGTTACATCAGATGTAGTTTTAAAATAAAGTTTGAATTATTGCTATAACAAATGGGCTATTTTTTTATAATAATGTTTGAATTAATTTACTCTTTCTAGCTAAAGTGCAGCAAATAGTTTTATAATAAAGTTTGATCTTTTCATTTAAATAAGTTACTATTCGGAAAAATTATTGACTATAAATACTAGGCTGAGTGAATAATATTTTAAGATAGAATTGGCAGTATACTAACTTAGAACTATTGTGTTCTTACTAAGAGAAACCGTCTGCGTATACCTATTAAAAAGCTCATTAAGATCTTATTTTTATTACATTGCTCCTTACTTTTTCCTTTTCCTTAACTTCATTTAATTTTTCTTTTATATGTTGATTGATTTTAGTATATAAACCTACTTCAATCTCATCGCCTACATATTCTATTGTAACAACAACTGAATAAGGTTCTTTTCCATAAGTATCGTCTACCCATTTGCTTTCATTAAATACAACTAAATATAATACTTCACCATAGTTTTTGTAAAATTTAGGGCTTGAAAATTCATAAGATGAACTTTTGACAGTGCTATTCTTTAAAAGGTTAGTTCCGAGTGATAATGAACAATCCTTACTTCCTAATTTAGGAGATACGTCTTCGCCTTTCTCCCTTTTCCGAAATACATCAATAATATTTTCTAAACTCATTCCCCTAATTAGTTTAAAGCTCATATCATAACCCAGATATTCTTTTCTTGTATGTCTGGTTAGTGGTGAAAATGCCAAAGTGGTAGTTATAATCTTTTTACCTTTTAATTCTGCAATCTCCCCTGGAACATATACTTCGAATATTTTAAAATGATCAATTTCAATTTCATCTTGTGCTATCAAAGTAACTTTTTTTTCATTAGAATATAATGCTCTTTGTAAATCAGGCTTACCGTAACCGGAAAATTTTAGATAAGTATTTTTATCTGGAATTTTGCTTACGAGTTCTTTAATTTGATCATTAATAAATGAATTCTCCATTAATTTTTTTCTTACATCTTCATTAAACTTTATCCCTCGTTCAGTTTTAACTAATTCTGGACACTTTGATACTAATTTTTGTGATTTAATTTTTTCATAAACTGCTTCTACCATTTCATTCTTAACTTGCTCAATTAAACTTACTGTTTCACCAACGGAATTACAAGAATTTACGATTAAGGCTCTTATTGAGTTTGCGGACATCCTTTTATATTTCAATAAAATTTCAGCTGCTAAATGTGTTATTTGAGGTGTTGCAAAACTTGTCCCCACATCAGATGTAAAAAGAATATTTTCTTCATGAAATTTTGAATTACATCCTATTATCCCAACACCTAAAGGGGAAGTAATGTCTTGTGTATAAGCATTTATAACCCAATTACCTCCATATCCACAAACTTCGGGTTTTATAGAATTGTTTACTCCAAAGCCAGTTCTCGAAAACGGTGATGGTTGATTATATTTGGCAATAGGAATTAATTGAACTCCCCGTTCTTCTCGTACTGTTATTTTAGATTCACCAGCTAAAGAGCCCACTGTTAATGCATTAGCTGCTGTTGCAGGATTAATTAATTTAGAATTACTCTCTAATAAATAATATGGATATTGATTGATAGTCTCTTCCCATTTTTTTCGATCTGAATAAGGTAAATCTCTAAAATTGCCAATAGAAATGCTAACAAAGATATCATAATCCCTACACATTTCATCAATTCTTTGAGCTAATGTAAATTGTTTTCCGCCATTATATATATCACTTTCAATTCCTATAGATAAGTTAAAAATCCTACACCCTATCTTATGATAATAAGTTATTGCTTCTGTAATCTGATTCTCAATTAGTTTCTCTTTTGGGAACTCACAATTCTTATTTAAAACTCTCGCTCCATATAGATTAAATCTCGGTATAAATTCATTAGCTTTCAAACATTCTTCTATATCATCATATAACGCGATAGACGCAACTAAAGTACCATGTCCATTTTCGTCAATACCGTCAATTAATCCATGACCAAAAGCCTTCGTATCTATTGCTGCATTCTCTAAAAGTGGATGCCCGTAACTTATTCCACTATCAATGATACAAATTTTGGGAGCATCTTCTGGTGGTTTACTTCCAATATTAAAATCTTTAGCTTCCTTTCTTATAAGTGAATATAATTCAATTATTTTTTCAGGTATTAAATCTATTTCACAAACATTGTCTTCTTCTAACAACTTTTTAAGTATGGTTCCATTACAATTCACCCTTAATAAGCAGAAACTGTTTCCCAAGCAATCATCGGTAACTCTGCCACCTAACTCATTAATATAATTCTTGTATGTTTCTATCTTATTATTCATTAATTGTCTATCGCCTAAATGCCATAGTTCAAGATTCACCCAATAATCGTCAGCGTTATTAATTTCTATATTTCTTAATCTATGTCCCTTTCTATCTTCGGCCGTAAGGGGTAAAACATCTATAATACTGGAAAAAAAGTCATTATAATGAGGTGTTTTATTAATCGTGGCTCCTTGCTTATATAAATTGATTTTTTCAAAAAAAGTTTGCATTTGTTCATTATCACTAAAAAGTATACAGTCATTGCCACCCTGGCTACCAACATTGCTTAATAATGTTAAATTCAATGTATTAAGTTTTCCTTCGTCTAATGGTTGCTGATATATAACCTTAAAAATCAATGCTGGATCAATTACTGGTTTAGATTTAATTTTTGAAATAACTTCTGTCATTTCATTTTCAATTTTCTCTCCATGCTTTTTACAGTCTATATTCCCATAGTCATATCCTGGGAATTTTCTCTTGCGCCTTTCTTTATCCGTATCACTTTTTAGCAAAGGCAGATGAAGTAGCTCCCCATTCTTCTCCATCGGTGTCCCCCCCTTTTCTTTAATTACTCTATACTATAAATATCCGACCTTCTTTTCTGTTTGTTTATTGCTTTCTCAAAAATATTCGTATCCAATAAATTAACATTGTTCTTTACACATATTTTCATTGATTCATTACAGATGTTTTCTATCTCACTATGGGACATTCCACATAACTCACTAATAACCCCTTCAAAGTTAATATCGTATTGGGGGAATGTCCGTAGTTTTAATTTAATCAAACGTTCTATTTCTTCTTTGCTCGGTGTATCAAAAAATATTATTTCATCAAAACGTCTCCAAACCGCTCTATCCAAAAGGCCTTGATGATTAGTTGCAGCAATTATTATACTTTCGCCCTCATAGGTATCAATTATCTGCAAAAAGCTATTAACTACTCGCTTTATTTCACCATGCTCGTTACTATCATCTCTTGATTTACCGATTGCATCAAATTCATCAAAAAATACTACCCATCTTCCCTGATTGATGTATTCGAAAACCCTTCTTAAATTACTTGCCGTATCTCCTAAATATGAAGATATAATTGCATCTAACTTTGTATAAAGTAAAGGTAACTGTAATTGTCCTGCAAGCGCCTTGGCAGTTAGAGTTTTTCCACACCCTGGTGGGCCACAAAAAAGAAGTTTGGTGTTAGGCTTCAGGTTATATGCTTTTAGTCTTGAAGATTTATAATAATCGTCGACTACGTCATTAATAATTTCTAAATTCTCTTTTGACAAAATAACATCTTCAAGGATATTTTTTGAGTATTTTATTTCCATTAGAAAACTCTGTCGATCTGTATCCTTTGGCATTCTCTCCAAGTATTGAAAGGCAGGTTCAAAATTCATGACAGGATTACTATTATAGTTCTCCATAATACTTCTCAATTCTTTAGCCAACTTACGATGATTTTTCTCTTCTTCGTTTTTGATCATGTCATTTACCACATTTTCAAATTGATGCCTATCATTTGAAATATACGCCTTAATCAAGGATTTTATCGTTCTCGAGTCTGCCAAGATACTCACCTGCCTTCAACACTTATTGCATAAAACAGCTTAATAAAACCGGGGATAATTAATACGAAATGTACCCCCAAAATTTTAAATAATTATTATAACATATATCATTTAAGTTCTAAAAATACCTTTTAAATCTCTTATAAACAAATTGTCTTACTCATTTACTTTCGAGTTGTACATAAATTTTTATTTATTCGGCAAATTCATCTCTAATTCCTGCCTTTTTCAATATTCTCCAAACTTTAACTTCCTGTTTCTCCTTCCAGAGCATCAATTGCACAATTCATTCGTCTCAATTGGGAATCAGTTTTAATAATAGATGTAATATAAACCATAAAAGCTGGTAACTTATCCGGATGCTTCTGCAGTAAAGCCCGAACCCCTAATTCATTTTCTATCGTGGATATAATGTTTCCTCGGGAACCTCTAACCTGTTATACAGGGTAATTGCCCAATCTAAAGCTGACCATTGTTCAATATGTTTAACCTTGTGAATTCGGGCTTTTGGATGGTTTTGCAACTGATTTTTATCCCATTTACCATAGTTTTCGGTTAACCCTACTAATAGTCCACCCAACACTTCAAATAATTCCTGGTCTGCAAATTCCGGTTTATATCGTGGTTCGATGATTAACGTCGACAGATAGATTTTTTTTAGTCTTTCCACTTCAACTATATATCTTGTTTCCTTGCCAAACTTAACTGTTACAAGAGCATATTTTCTTAGTCCGCCGTCTTCGTTGTATGAAAAAGGTTTATCTGTTGGTATTACATCAACTTTCTGATCGACTATTTTGATTTCTCTAAAATTATTTAAGTTATTAATAGCTCTAAAAAACAGTTTCAGCCCATATCCAACTGAAGCATTCGATATAGAAGGAGCCTGAAATTCTATCGGATGAACATGGCTATTACCTGTATATAGCACCTCTGCTCCAGAAAATAACCGTTCGTGCACAAGAGGCTCATCACTAAGCTGTCCCAGCTTCAATTCAGCATTATCTTCTATAGTTTTACTGTCCTTTTCATAACTCGCTTTTTTACTATGTTTTATTCTTTCTTTTTTTATTATAGGCTCCTGGCGAATAATATGAGGAAGGTTCTCAAACATAAAAACATTATTATTAGTCTGGGAGATAATTGTTTTAGAAACACTGTTAGGATTTTCATCTATCCCTATATCTTTAAGTACTTTCTTCTTTCTGATACGTTTAACTTTTGCAGCAGGTTCATTAATTTCTAGTGTTCTTCGTTTAATTCTGGGACTTTTGGAATAGCTTATTTCTTTAAGGGGTAAATTCAAATTTCCAACAGTAACTATTTCGTGTACCAAAAAGTGTTTGCCATTGGCAATACCACGCACTTCTATATCATTAAGACCTGTTAATGGCAACCATGCTTTTAGTTTTTTAGGCTTCATTTCTTCATCGTTTATTACATCTTTAAAAAGATTTAAAGGGAGTACAAAATCTCCTCTTGGTCTGATACCTGGTAACACAGAATTCCATAACTCATTGGCCGCAGGATTGCTAAACAACCAGGCCAGGTGTAAAATAAAATCCGTCGTTACAAGACCTTTAGGAACAGTTTGATTGACAGCTAAATATAATTTTGACTGGTACATTCTACAATCAGCTATGAGATTCAGCCCGTTTATTTCGAGCAATGCATGAGCCAATGTGGAATTAGGAGTAAGAAATGCACGCACCAATTCAGTACAAGGGAAATATAGCGTGATTTCGCAATTATCATATACGTAAACGTATTCGTCTTTAATAGTAAATAATAGTTCTTTATCTATGATTCCTTCAGGTATTTCACTAACTTTATATAAAAATCCTATGCCGAGCCCATCTAGCTCAAACTTCCTAATACTACCACTTCTGTACGCTTCAATTTCCTCGCCATTTGCATAGTATTGACCAAGCCTAAAGCCAGGAAACAACCCCCAAGGAATCTTTACTATTCTAATTTCACCTTCTATATTCCGGAGAATTAACGGTACCATCCACTCTTTATTATCATTTCTAAAAGGAGACTTTATCCACATTAATTGCACTTTATCTTCTGGATTAAACGGCCATTTCCTAAGCATACTCTTGTCCTCTTTACTATCTCTTATCTTTAATATAACAGACTGTCATCAAAATGAATATCTGCAGGCATATTACTGATACCTGCAAAAAAATCGATGTTTTCTTCTATCCGCGGCATAACCCCACTTATAAACTCCGGTCTTATGCCAGCTTTTCTTATGATCTCCCATTCATTCATCTCCCCTTTATCTAAAAAAAGATCCATTGATACTGTATTTATCCTTCTCTTTTGAAACTCCACAATAGTTTCAGTTATTTGTTCTAAATAACGGTTGGTTCGCGGTAATTTATTAAAATGTTGCTCAATCAAAGCACTCTTGTTAATTCGCTTTGCTAGAAGTGAACGTGTAATTCTTACCGGTTTCGGCAACTGGATAAGCTCTGTATAAGCTGATTTAAGAAGAAAAAGAATGGTAGTATCTCTGATTTCCCAATTGACCCTTCCCTTCTGTACTCCAACATTACCTCTTCTTATCTTAGGGGGCAGATTTTCCTCAAGCCATTCTGGTTTATTGCGATTAAGCCATCTGTACTGTTTCGGTAAAGCCTGACGTATAGCGGTTCTACTACAGTCTGGATACGAAATCATAAACTCCAAAACATCCTTACAGTATTCAGAGGCTTTATTATCATAATCGTGATTTTTAGTGACAATATCGTCAAACTTCATCGTGCTATTTAGGTATGCCTCCATGCCAAGTTTTGTAGCATATTTGACTATCGTCTTAGGATCACATTTCATTTCTCTTCCTAATTGACGTAATGTATGCTTTCCTTCCATAATAAGCGATTCAAGTTTTGATTCCCATACAGTTCCAAATTGTTTTATCCTTCCGATCTTGAATTTATTTTCGATATTCTTATCAGGACCTTTACGAGAATATACAAAACCACATTGGCAAGAAAATGTACCCACAGGCTCGTTACTTTTATAATCGGGGGTAATAACACAGTCATAAATCACTGGTTTTAGATAGTGATCAGCAGCAGGGTTAAGGCAATACCATGGCGGATTCCCAAATTCAGGTTTCGTTGTCTGTTCGAGAGAAAAAAATTCCTCAATGCCTCCCATAAGGAAATTTATAAAAAGAATATGCCGTATAGGATGTACCGTTTTACGCGGTTTTCTAGTTATACTTTTGATCCAGCTGTTTTCGTCATAGTCGTATATTTCGGATTGCATATACGATAAAAAATCATTACAATAATGAGCTCTAAAGGCTTGTAAGAGCTCTTGTTGTTTTATTCGTTTACTGCACGTCAGAAAACCCTTATTGTCCAAAAGGTTTAAATATTTTGCTCTAACCATACCCTGATTCATATAAATTACAGGATTATTAAGTAAATAATTAATTGACCAGGCAACCTTAATAAAATCCTTTCCATAATAATCAGGATATTCTTCTGTATCAATCTCGGCTCTTTGGGAATCAAGCCTGATAAATTCAAGCCTGCTGGTAGTTTTATAAGAGGCATCATACTCTTTTAGTAAACATCCATGTTTAAAACAAACAAAAACACCTTGTGTATTATGACTTCTCCGAAAATAGGACTCCCCATAATTCTTCATATCATCTTTCACGCATTGCGGGCAATATACAAGCGTATCACGGGCACAAATACTCCCCGCCGCCATACCAATAGCTGCATAGACACCGTTTCCTTTTTCAAATATCATTTGATTGAATATAGTATTTGCCCTCTCTTGTGGAAGGAATGGCTTGTATAGCGGGAAAAGGGTATGTTTGTTAATTAGGTTTTCAGGGGTAAGGCTTACACTTTCCGGCAATCGAGCTGACAGAGACGCGATTCCAGAGGGAAAATAAATAGAAGGAACCTTATTTCTAGTCCCAAAAATCTCCTCCAAGGTATCTCTGAAATCAGAGTTTCCAACCGCAAAATGATACCTAGCAATAACACTATATAGTAATTCGTCCTCATATGGGGTTAGAAAAAAGGATAGCATTTTAAATAGTAAACTCCTTTGAATTTTTAATATAACCCGATTCATCTAATAGCTCGTAAATATGTTTCTTATCAGCAGTGGCTTTTTTATAAAGGTATGTCAAACCTTCTTTATCCACCTTTTGTTTGACCATTTGAGCTTTCTTTCGCTTTTTATCAGCTTTTTGTTCGTCCAAATGTAGTGCTTCTTTAACTGCTTCTCGCTTCAGCTTGTTATCATCTTCCTTAATCCCCATCTGTGTAACAACACTCGTAACGACTTCTTCAATATCTTTAAATGATAAGTTTGCAAACATATTCATTGCGGTAATTTCGATGGTTATTATTTCAACTTTCGTTCTTTTCTCAATCTTTTGAAACTGGGCTAAACTATTTGCATGTTCTTTAATTTTATTTTGTAAAACGATAGTTTCGCCTTTATCTCTTATAATGGTGTTTAAGTCGGCAGCTACATCTTCGTAATTCTTCAAATTATCTATATCATTATTCTTTAAGGCCTCAATTATCTTTCTTACCATGAATAAATCTTTTTTTGCTGTATCTCTAATAATTTTTTCCGTTATTTTTTCATCTTCCGTATCCAAAGCTCTTACTTGGGACAGCAAAAACAAATTTACAGCAATTGCCGTTATTCCCTGTGATTCCTCGTATATTAGATCTTCAAACTTTTGATTATATGGCGTTGGGTTCTTTAACCATTGTAATTTCCATAATAGCTTGGTAAATAAATTCCATTCCGGTCCTTGATTCATTCGATCCCAAATAATGCTAGATTGGCTAGTTGCACGGCGGCTCTGCCTTAACTCTTTAGTTAAAACCTCCAGTACTTTAAAAGTTCCTATAAGAACTAATGGAACTCCAATTTTATTTTCAAGAGTAACCAAGAAATTAAGAAGTTCCTCAGGATCTGTCCTGGATTTTATAAGATGCTGCATCTCATCTATTGCAATAATTCCTATGGAATGAATAGTAGCAATTCGTTCCATATCTATCATCATTTTGCCTCTGGAATTTCTTGCATTTCCAAACTTGTCATAATATCTTGTACCCAATACATCATCTACTGCTTTAAAAAAACTCTGGCAAAATGTTTTTAAAGATCCATCAAAAGGGCAATCCAGCTTAATCCATACTACTTGATCCCTAACCAGATCTACGTTGTTATATTTTGTATGCCTTATAACCTGGGGATACATTTTTAACAATCTTTCTATTGCTGTAGTCTTACCTATACCGCTAATTCCAATTAAACTAAGCGTCAACGCACTTGATTGTATATCATTTAATTGGTCTGTGTTAAAGCAGTCTTTATCTACTTCTTGCTCAACCTGTTGATTTATTGCGAACAGCCTATTTTGAAAATCCAGATTATTTACAGGGTTTCTCGACATATATCCCCTTCTTAGCATACTAGATATGTTTCTTTCTAAATCCCTATGTACCCCCCATGGAATTGTATAATGCTTCAACCTCTGAATCATATGGAAACGAATATGAGCTGGTTTCTGGCAATCATTAGGATTGACCGTAGGATAAATAGTAAACTTCTCCATTAAATCATCCTCGGTAAAAATATCCGGCAAAGCTTCTATCAAAGGATTGTTGTTATATTCCTCAAGTTCTTGTTCAGTATAAACAGCATTAACTATTCTATCAGCATCTTCATATTTCATAGCCGTTTAATTTTCATCCTTTCCCAATTTGTCATCCATAAATTTGGAAAACTTTGTTAAGAACGAATCAGGATCATTTTTCAATTCTGTATTATTTGATTTAGCTTTAATGTTACGGTCGACTTGGGAATTAAACGGTAAAACTTTGCCTGTCGTTTGCGGAGAATTATCCCCTAACTCAAATTTATCAAGCTCTCTTAACTCGCTCTTTTCTTCGGCCCGATTTGACTTAACTTCTTTTGTTTTTTTGTTTTTACTTTGTTTAGGCTGGGTTTTTTCAGCTTGTTGCAACCTTTTTTTAGCTTCTTTATTTATGGCCTCGGTGGCTAAATCTCTGTCAGCATCATTTTGTAGATCATCTTGCTTAGCCTCTTCCTGCATTTCCCTTTTTAGATCGCGTAAAAAGCGAGCTTCTTCCCAACATAAATCTTTATATAAATAGCTATTTTCCAAAAGATTAGCAACTTCAAAGCTATTTCCAGATGCATTTGGTAAATAAATACTATTTACATTACGGGGATCATAAGCTATTTTTATTCGTTTCTTTTTATTTGTTGTAAACCATCCTTCGTAAATACCTCTATCAAGACTATAAAAACGATCTTCAAACCTTATACCTGATCTAGTAATGGGCACATCTTTAATGGGCAATAGATTTAGTCTTACGATATCCCGTGGGAAAGTATTAAAACGACCTTTTCGGTTCTTAATTCCCCAATTCCATACGTCGATAGGCCTTGGTAAAACATGATCCGCAATCATTGCATCAGTTAATGGATAAGATTTATTAATATGCTTATTATGCCAGAGTACGTCGATAATCATAAATTTAATAAAATCACCCAGAGTATAGGTAGCTTTTAACCGCGGGTCTTCATCACAACGCCGCCGGTATTCACGTTGAACCGCTCCAGGAGAAGTATATTTTATTCGATCATTAACGGTCCGAAAATGACGTTCTACAATCCCCTTTAGATCTCCTCGATAAGGGGGTGTATTACTTATTTTTACATGAAGATTGGTAATCAGCCTATCTGCATTGTATCCTTCAAATTCTCCATTATCAGCTAGAATTTTTTCTGGAAGATATTCACACGGCCATTCATTCTCTTCTATTTCTATCCCATATTTCCCGCAAAATTCCACTTTATTTTCAACCAAATTATCTAGAACCATCATCGCACCTATCCAAGAGGGTCCTTCTAAGCCAACATATAATCCTGTTACCATACGTGAGAAAGCATCTATAACAACATATACAATTGGTCTTCCTATGACTTTTAGCGGATCTTTAGAACTTACCAGATACACATCAGCAACTGTAGCATCCACCTCATAGACTGATCCAGGGCCTAGAATCCCCCCCATAGGATTGCCTAATAATTCTCGATGATTAAGATTAAATGCATTCTCCCCAAAACGAGTGATATAGTCCTTTTTAAAATCATATTCCTTTCTATACCAATAATAAAACTGATGATAGGTTGGGATCCTATCTTTACTCCATATCTTAACTTTTTGTTCACCATTTTTATCTTTATAGGAATTGGAGAAATATTTTTCAAGCATAAACCTGTATGTAGCCATTAAATTCGGCTTTTCACTTGTTCTGTAATGATTATCAATAACTTGCCTAAATATCTTTTTTATCTCATCATTAATGTTGATGCCTTCTTTTCCAGGCTCTCGATATTTGGAAGGCCTCCCCAGTTTCTTTTTTGAAGCTCTACGTTCAAGTCCTTTATGTCCACAGTTGCTGTAATCCATAAGCAAAGCATTTTTAGTCATACCACGTTGCCAAAACCGTTTTAATATCCTCTTAACCTTTTGTTCTGGTAATGCAAATTTGGCAGACGCTTGTTTAATAAATGGTGCTCTGCTTTTTCGACTAAGCATAGTTTCCGGTTTTTCTCCCCAGAGAAATTGAACAACTTCCCAGTCTCGCTCCCTAGCGTCTTTTTGTTTAGAAGAAATATCTTCGTCGTTTAGTATTTTGGCATATGGATCCTTTATATAGATTAAATCACCTGTTTCAAGACCGATTTCAATCTCATCCATACTAGTAACAAAAGGGAATGAACCATCCCCCTCAAGATTAATCAGGTAAACATATTCGTTGTCTGGCGTAACCCAAATTATTCTATTACGTTGTATAGTTTTATTTTCTTCAGTTATTACATTTTGCAAAACCGCATTAAGATGAATCATCCAACTGAAACTCCATTCTCTATAAGTTTTTGTTTACTAATGTACTGAGGTGAATCAAAATCTAGTTTCTTCTCCATATCTAAGAAAATAATCTTATTTACAAGAAGGTGTTTAAAAAGACTTAGAGATGTTCCGATAGGGAGGGCCATCTTTTCATCAAATTTGAAAGCAACATCTCGAACTATTACTCCGCTCCCACAGATTTCCTGGGTGAATTTATCGAGAATAAGCTTCTTATTTTTTTTGGATAATTGCGAATAACCATCAAGATGTGAAATGTCTTTATAACCACGGATATTACCTATATTCATCGCCAAATTACTGTTTATCTCTTTTTCTGTTACAATTCCCCAATCGACACCTTTTCTCTTCCAATAGATTCTCTCGATCTCGAATTTTTCCATTTGCCTTTCGTCCATGAGATCTTTCCATTGTTTAACTGTCCTCGCCAAATCTATAAATTCTCCGTTATTATTTATTGTTATTAAAAAATCCGTTGTAATCATTTTGTGACAGTTTGTATGTGGATCTATTGGATGTTTTAAACCTATTTCCTGTGCAATAGCAAGCGTCTCTTCAAGAGTAAATAATGAAAATTGCTCTCGAATGTCAACAACTGAATCGCTGAACTCCAATATGTAAAAATAATCTTTTTCTAGATTAGACAAAAGATGATGTGCTCGATTAATTTTTATACCATCAATTCTATGGCGCCCACCAGAGGATGGGACATCATGTATCGTTAACCATGGCTTATATTTTTCACCAATACCGCTACCCCGGCCTTCTTTTATCCATCTTTGCTGGGATTGCGGAGTCTCGCCGTATTTCCTTTTCGACATATAAAAATAGCTCCTTTTTATGGTATAGTTTAACAAAAGGAGTAATTTCATTCATGCTTTATTGTAAAAATTCAAATATTTTTATAAAATTTATATTTTATTAGAAACAGAATCAAACTATCCTTTTCTAATTCTTGCGGCATTCAGTGAGTTCCATATTCCTATCCTAACATCTATTTTTATTGATACTAATTTGTAAACCTATCACAAATTTATAATAAAGTAATGTTTAAATAACTAATTTATGATGACAAATCCTCATCAATGCTAACAAATCAATGCCTCGGCCCATCATTCCACTCCAAGTGCCTTAAATACTGCGTCTTCGGCGCTCTGGTAGAAGATAATATTAAAGCAACCAATCAGTTCCGACGGTACAGTCCCTATATCAGCAGCTGATGTAATTGGAATCAGAACTTTTTTGGCACCACTGTCCAAACAGACCTGCAATGTATTTGCGAGTTCATCAACCTTTATAATCGTGCCGCCAATACTCAAATCACCTAACACTACCACACTACTCAAAGTTGGTTTATGCAAAGCAACAGAGCATATTGCTACAACAGCCGGCAAAGTTAGGTGCTTAGTCATCCCTATACCATTTAAATCCTGAACGTGCATAAGATAGTCTTTGGTGGTTGTGCTAATGGAAGCACTAATATTTCTCCCGTTGGCTTTCAGATATCGGTATGCCGTATCTACAGCTTCCCTCGCCTCCCGATCCGAACCAATACCAGTTCTCTCAAACTTGCCGTTTCCGGCGGTCATCTGCATTTCCAGTTTGTATACGCCAATCATTCCAGATTTACCATGCGAAACAGTATAGATATGACCTGGCTTTCCCATACCTTCAGGGATTAGCTTACCACCGCTCTGTTCAGGTACGGTTACATATTCTTCACTAAAGGTCTCATTATCGATATAAGAAAAGTTCACGTCATAAAACTCCATGCCGCCAATCTTTTTCAGCTGCTCTTTTACTCTGCGTCGCATCTCCAGTGCAAACCGCAAAATTTCTTCTATATTTTCCTTCGTAAACTGCCCATCTGGATAAATCAGCTTCACCAGACCGGATACCGTCTTTTTCACTGCAATAACATCACGCTGGTTAAGATTGTTACCCAGCTTGAAATATTGGTCATAGGCATCTGCATAAGAAATTTTCCGCAGCTCTCGCATGATCTCAGAGAAATAGTCTGTAATAAAGCCATAATCATTAGTAAAATATTCAGGCCGGTATTTTGGAATTTCCCAGCCGGGGATATAGCAGTGCATACGATCCAAAAAAGCTGTATCATTTGCCATTGCTTCCGGGAACGGTTCAAATAAATGAGAAGTCTTTAAAATTACATCTACACTCTGATTAATATTGCCGACAAATACCATTGAAGCGTAAGCGTTTTTTTCTTCCTTCCCCCTTGCGAAAGAACCGGAAGCCATGTAATCTTTCATAATCTGAACGCCGTCTTGATCCTTGAACTTGATCCCAGCAACTTCATCGAAGGCCACACAATCCCATAATCCTACCAAACCTATAGTTTTAGTGCTCATGTTGTAAAACAGGTTGGCAACCGTAGTCTGACCGCCAGAAACCAGAATGCTGTTTGGGCTAATCTCCTTATAAATATGAGATTTTCCCGTACCTCTCGGCCCAAGTTCGCAAAGATTATAGTTGTTTTCAATCAGCGGAATCAGTCTGGCTAAGTGCAGCCATTTTACCCGCTTGTCAAACTGAGAAGGTTCCATACCGGTGCTTCTGAGCACCAGATCAATCCATTCTTCTTCGGTAAAATTCGCTCTGGCAGCCTTAACTTCATCAATATCAAGACTAGGCATCTGTATCGGTGTAAGCTTATGGATAATAAATGGAGAGCGGTTTTTATCTGCCTCATCATAGAAATATTCCATCTGGACAATACACCAGATACCGCCACATAAAAGCCGCTCAAAGTCAGAAACATACTTTTCTGCAATAGGAACACCTTTAAGCCCTAGGTTGGAAAACTCAGATTCATATATATCATTTTTATAATTTAACTTTACTGATACTTTATCTATAACAGTATAGCTACCTCTCTCACGAAGCTTAGATATAATTTTCTGTGCTTCATCCGGACGCACGTAGTTTTCAGCCAGAATCTGCTTCACATTATGTACACCAACTTCTATTTCTTCTTCATCCATCGAAGAGCAGTACATTCCCAGGAGATATTCCAGCACATAAACTGGTACGTTTGCACCTTCCTTAATTTTCTTGGTAAGATCCTTGCGGACAATCTTTCCGGAAAAATAAGTCTTCAGCTTTTCCATCAGCTCTGTTTCATTTTCCTGTTGATAATCGCTCATGCTATCACCACCTTATACGTTAAACCCAAAGTCATTGGCAAAAGCAACATCCATAACCACTGCATGACGCAGGATTTCCAAATCATTCTTTTCGTCATAAGCCACCAGATAATAGCGTTTTGACTTATCATATAGTTTGTTTTTAAAATTGAAACGCAGACGGAAGATTCGTTTTTGCGGATCAGTTTCTCTCCGATCTGCTACATATATGTTCTCGTTGGAGATTTTCTCATTATCCTCAGAAATGAAAAAAATCTTATAGCTGGTTGCCTTAACTACATCGCTAACCGGTTCGATCTGGATGAATTCCAGCGTAGTAATGAGGTTAGTGATCTTCTGCACCATGCTGACTAGTGTAATCTGAACAATACGAGTAGCCTTATGGCCTTTTTCCGTCTTAATATCGATCACTGGTATAATCATTTCCTGTGGAGAAGAACCACCATGCACATAGTTCTGGCCACCACCAGCCACTTTGAATACGTTGGAACTGAGCGGAAAAGAAACCATCTTACTATCATCATTACCCAGGATTCTGCCCATCGGTATAGAACAGATGCCATCTTCCTCAACAGCCTTATCCGATACAATAAAGCGGCGATTAACAAAAGCACCTTTTTCAGCAACATTAGTAATCTTGTCACTCTCTTGAAGTTTGTCCCGTTTATAGATAAAACCGTGATCTGCAGTCACAATATAATGGGTAGTACTGACATGATCGGTCAGCCGTTTAATGAGATCATGGATTTCATTTATTGCTTCCTCACAGGCAGTAAATACCTCATTTTCTGTATTGAGCTTATCGCCACGGGCATCTATCTGATTATGGTATATGTAAATAACATCCATACCAGCAAACACCTGACGTATCGCAGTCCGCTTCATTGCCTTTATATCATCAAACTGTACACAGCGGCTGTTTGGGTTATAACTCTGAAGAATTACTTCCCGCTGTTTCAAATCATCGCATACTGATCCATCTGTCAGTACACGAAAATCAGCGGTCATCTCCAAAGATTTATGCGGCAGTAATGCAGCCATACCAAGTCTTGTATAGGATGGCAGCACACTGAGCATAGCTTCCAGCTTAGCTGAACATTTAGCATCATCCTGCAATTTTGCCCATAGAGAACGACCAGTCTCATAACGCATGGCATCGGAAATAATGACAACTACTCGCTCCTTGCAGCTACAGATATATCGTGAATAGAAATTCCGTTGTAAAGGCAACACGACCATTGCTTCCTCGCTGATAAAACCGGTGTTCCACTTTGAAATTAGTTTGGATAGGTATTCATTGGTATAAATGTTCTCTACCAGATCATGCAAATGCTCAAAAGCAACATTGTCCGTGAGTTGGTCAAACCAGTAATAGAAGTTCCGGTAAGCGGTGTCAATCAGGTAATCAGAGGAACGGTACTGATCTACAATTTCCTTGAAGTCATCCGGGCAGTTATAGTTGACAGCTTGAATCAGATAAAAGGCATTTTCCAACAACTGATACTGTTCCTGATAATCTTTGCCAAAATGCATTTTACCTCGTTTCTGACATACTTCCGGGATGGTCATACCTTCCAGCTTTGCTCCTGTATCCTCAGCCATTAGACGTTCCCTGACCCAACCAATAAAAAAGCGGTCAACTGCTGCAAAGGTATCACAGTTCAACAAAGCTTCTGGTTTATAAGTTTCCAGTGCGGCAAAAGCATTGAGTCTCACCGCTGCATAAGCAGACAGTTCATTAAATCGCTCGCGATAAAGCACATTATTCATTAGGTTATCCAGGAAAGCAATTATACTGCCGGACTTATAAGATACAAAGCTTTTCCATGCTTCCGGCACTTCACCGCATATTGACCGCTCTGTATAAGTTATAAAGAGAGTAATCACCAACTTTTCAAGGGTAGGCTTCATATCGTTATAACCGAATTGTTGCTCACAAAGCCGCCAAAAAGCAGGGAGTAGATCGTATTTATCAAATTCATTGAGGAATTTGTTATCTTCCAACTCACCATCGGTTAGGATGACACGAACAACTTCCTCAAAAGAAGCTATCCTCGTTTTACATAGTGCACTCATTAAAGCAACTTCGATGGTTTCTCTAGTAAAGTTTTCAATCTCCAGATTATAAAACCGTTGGGTTCTGTCCTTTGCCCGGAAAAACTTGATATATTTTTGAATGACCGGTTTGTACTTCGCGTTAATTCCAAGGTCAACCGTAAGCAGGGATGCACGATCCGCAAAAAACCGTTTGGAATAAAGCAGTGTATCCTCCAGATGATTGTCCCGTACCGGAGGCTTCGGAAAAGGGGCATAAATCAGATAGTTGGTAGTTCGATCCTGCCGCTCCAGAAAATATTTAGTATAGAACTGGTTATCCGGTTCCAAATGATAAACCTCGGCATTGACCAGCTCTAATGTATCTATATCTTCTGCAAACTCTGCTTTGTCATCGTACCAGAAGACCAGCTTACGTGTTTCTCCGGTAAACTCATTATTGAGTTTGTCAGTTATTTGTTTTAGATTTAGTTCTGCCATATACTACCTCCGAGAATTGGTTTATTTTTCATTAATAATAGATTCTTTGAAGATTGCAGGATCAAATACTTTTTCCAGTTCTGTTTTCAGTAGTAAGGAAGCATCTTTATTCATAAAAGGGTTTAAATATATTTCTTTTACAAATGCTACCACATCTATATGAAGTGCTATGCCAGAATCCTCGCCGATTTTGTAAATAATACCACGCACCTCATTCTCGTACTTGTACGGCAGAATCTTAAACTTCTCTTTAACGCGCATTGCATGCGGAACACTACCAGGCTCGTAAATAATCCACGGTAAATCAATGCGTTTTTCCACCTTATTAGGGTTAATATATTCAACATAACACAAAACCAAATCACTTCGATTTACTTGTTGTAATAGCTCTCCAACAGTTGTTACAATACAAACACCTGTGGATTCTGGATCATACATCTTCCACAATGCATAGTTTTCCCCGTCAAACATTGTCCAGCACGAAACAAAAGCAGAAATCTTTTCATCTATTTTCGTGCTAATCGTCCTATATGAATTGACGCTATCTCTTGGCCAATCCTTAAAGAACGCATCCGGAATTTGTCGTTCATGTTTATCCTTAAATGATTTTACATTTGCAAACCAAATCGTCCGCTCTTTTGTTAACCGATCAATCTTTTCTCGGGTAAAATCCCGACTTTGACAGTTGAGAGAAGGAAACCGCTCGGATAACCCCGATAATAGGGCAACCGAGCGGTTTTTGCATAAAATAAAAAGTGAGTAACTTTTATTATTTTTCGGTAAGTTTAAAAATTTTT
>JAQUIZ010000037.1:12475-23001 GCA_028683355.1 Fermentimonas sp. | reverse complement strand
GCATCCATCACTTCGGCCCATTTATAACTATAGTAACCTGCAGCATAACCACCTGAGAAAATGTGGTTAAAGGAGGTCGACATACACGTTTCATTAATTACCGGTAACAACTGCACACGCTCCATAGCTTTAGTTTCAAAATCTCTGATTGGCGTTGAAGCTTCAGAAACAAAGGGCTGGTTCAATGAATGCCATGCCATATCAAGATAACCGAAAGAAAGCTGTCGCAGTGTAGCATAACCAACATTATAATTAGAAGCATCCACGATACTCTGTAAAAGCTCTTCAGGCATCTTATCACCTGTTTGATAGTGGAAGGCAAACTTATCTAGGTAATCCTTCTCTTTCAGCCAGTTTTCCATAAAATGCGAAGGCAGCTCTACGAAATCACGATAAACGCTGGTACCGGATAGTGACTCGTAATTTGTCCTTGTCAGCATCCCGTGCAGAGCATGTCCAAACTCATGCAGGAAAGTATTTACCTCACTGAATGTAAGCAGAGCAGGCTCAGTCTCAGTAGGTCTGGTAAAATTCATTACAATTGTCGTATGCGGTCTGCTATCCACCCCATCCTTAATATACTGTCCCTTAAAAGAAGACATCCAGGCACCAGAGCGTTTACCCTCACGCGGATGAAAATCTGTATAAAGTACCGAAAGGAACTCACCTTTCTCATCAAGCACATCAAAAGCCTCAACCTCCGGGTGATAAACCTCAATCTCAGGGTTCTTTACAAACTGAAGACCATAAAGTTGAGTTGCCAGTCCGAAGACACCTTTCTTCACATTCTCAAGTTCAAAGTAAGGACGGGTCATTTCATCATTTACACCAAAACGGCTATCCTTAAGTTTCTCAGAATAATAGCTCCAGTCCCACGGCATTACCTCAATCTCTTTTCCCTCCATTTCAGATGCAAAATTCTGAACATCCTTCACTTCATCACGAGCAACAGGTCCAAATGCTTCCGCCAGTCGATCCAGTAACCCGAATACACCCTCGGCGCTCTTTGCCATCCTGTTTTTCAGCACATAATCAGAGTAACTTTCATAACCAAGGAGATTAGCAATTTCAAGTCGCAGGTTGACAATCTTCTTAACATTCTCACTATTGTCAAACTCACCTCCCTTAACGTTTTTGGTGTTATAAGCCATGTATAGCTGTTCTCGCAGATCACGCCTGGAAGAATATTTCATGAAGGCGCTGTAACTGGGACCTGTCAGGTCAAACATCCACCCCTCTTTACCTTTCGATTTTGCTTTTGCTTCAGCAGCATCAATCGTGCTCTTTGGCAATCCTGCCAGATCGGACTCATCCGTAAGCAACATTTCATAAGCATTCGTCTCCTTCAGCACATTCTGGCCGAACTCGAGCGTAGTCTTACTCAGCTCCATCGCAAGAGTCCTGTACTTCTCTTTATCTTCTGAGGATAGAGTAGCACCACTATTTTCAAAACTCTCATAATACTTTTCAACCAGTCGCACCTGTTCAGGAGTAAATCCCAGTGAATTACGATTATCATATAATGATTTGACACGCTCAAAAAGATTAGCGTTCAGGTTTATATAATTTGAGTGAGCAGACAACTTAGGACTCAGTCGCTGCGAAATCTCCATCATCTCGTCATTACTCTCTGCACTTAGCAGGTTAAAAAAGACACTACTTACCCTTGTAAGCATATCACCCGCATATTCCATAGCCTCAATTGTATTGGCAAAGGTAGGTGCGGCACTATTAGAAGCAATATTGTCAATTTCCGACTTATGTTCTTCCATACCTTTATCAAAGGCAGGCTCAAAATGTTCCAGTTTTATTTCATTAAACGGAGCTGTTCCGTATGGCCTGTCAAAAGGCTTAAAGAAAGGATTCTCTTCAGCAGAAGCTATTGTCATCATCATCACTAAAAAAAATGTTACTATCGATTTCTTCATAGAATTATGCTATAATTAATAAGAAAACAATGAATTCAGTTATAATACAAAGTTAATTTATTTTTTGTTTAATACACTCCTTTTTCATCTATTCCATGATCAGCATTCAACTCAATAAGTTATTTTTTTGTCAGTAAAGAATGTATAACTATTTTTGTCCTAAAAGTTGGAAATTTTAAAATAAAACAATGAAAAAGCTCTATTCTGCCATTTTGATTGGCGAAATTCTT
Source organism: Fermentimonas sp. (assembly GCA_028683355.1). Taxonomy (GTDB): domain Bacteria; phylum Bacteroidota; class Bacteroidia; order Bacteroidales; family Dysgonomonadaceae; genus Proteiniphilum. The sequence continues at coordinate 20,843 of JAQUIZ010000037.1, read as the reverse complement.
TTAATCGCGACATTATTAATAGTTGGTTGTCAAAGCCCCCTTAAATTACAGGAACTTGACTATACAGAAGACCCGGTTGATATAGCTAATCCCGACAGGGGTGCATACCGTGGTCGCTGGCAAAACATATCTCCTGATCTGGTCAATGAGACAAATTCCCCTTATGGGATTACTCCGGAAGTAGATCACCGTGTACCGGTTGACGAGACCTCTGCCTTGTATCATGGCAGACAGGTGCCCACAGTTGAAGGTGACGATATCGTGGAGACTGAGTTTTACAATGGTGTCAATCAAAACGATAAACCATACATCGGAGGTACGGATGTCTCATCTCTCCCGGGTATTTCTTTCATGTCATTCGACCTCTGTAACTTCTCATCAAACGCATTCCTTTCGGCAAGTGATGCTTTCGCGTATAATGATGACGGACTTTTTACCGATCCCCGCACAGGAAAAACAAGAACAGGTGAAACTAGACCCTTAACACCCTACGCACTTGATTATATAAGAGGTCTGCTTCAAAAAGTGAGAGATGGAGAAGGCGTAGCTTTTGTCAAATTCTCATACGATGGCAACGGCTTTAACTACATAGAACCGCATAAATATCCGCATCTTGATCTTAGAGAGGGGTTGATACATGGCCCCGAACCCACATATATAACCGAAAACAACCCTTCGTCAATGTGTGATATAGAAGGTCACGAAGATAAAACCTGGATTGAATACCACATTTGGCAGTTAAAACCAATCTTCCATGATTATGAAGATATCATAATGAGTGTAAAGACAGGAATGCTTGGTCCTTGGGGCGAACAGCACTCATCACCTGAGGCACAGAATGCTGATGCCTACAAAATACTGCTGGATGCATATCTTGAGGCAGTACCTTCATCACGACCACTGATTACTCATGCGGGAGGATTTCTTGCATGGTACAATGCAACTTACGGAACCAATTACACCTTCACAAATATTGATAAAATGCCTGCACCACCTGCCGGTTCTCCCGAAGGACGCTTCGGCTTCTTCAACGACAGCTATGCAGCAGGTAACTGGAGCGACAACGGCTCTCTGTCGGAAGGCAACTCCATGATAAATAACAGGTACGGAAATAGCGAATACGACCGATACAAAGTAATAAAATGGTTCAATAAGCAGAATCAGGTTCTACAGGGTGAAGGGGGTATAGGCGACAATGTGTTCGGCAATATGCCGGGTGCAATTATTGAAGCACAACAACTGCGAACAACAGCACTAAACATGCGCCACGGCAACTACTCAAGATGGAACAATTTTATTTATAAAGAAGAAAACGTAACTAAGCCCGTTCAATTCCCTGCTAATGAAGAAGAACTCCAAAGTGGCAACTTCACGGGAGAGATAAAAACTGCAGTATTCGACCCTGTATATGATGGCAAAACAGGTCTCGAGTATTTCCGCGACAGGATGGGTTATCGTCTCGTACTGCGTGAATCCAAAATCAGTGAGTCGGTCAAACCCACAGGCACACTCAAATTCACAGGTAAGATACAAAATGTAGGATTTGGGAATATCATAAATAAAAAAAATGTTTCGTTAATACTTAAAGCTAAAAGCGGCACAGATACTTTTACCACACTAACAGATATTGATGCCAGAGACTGGCTTACAGACAATAACGGGAACAGCAGAGAAGATAACACAAGTGCATGGCGTGATATGAGGGTGTCTGTCGATCTGAGTGACCTGGGGACCATACCCGCCGGAGAATATGATATATACCTCAAGATCAACGACCCACTGGAACAGAGCACCAATAAACGCTGCATTCGTTTTGCCAACAAAGGCAACATGTGGAATGCCGAACTGGGAGCAAATCTTCTTGGATCAACTACTATTAAATAACAAATAATGAAAAGAATAATTCTTGTAATCGCGATAACTCTTATAGCAACTATGATTAGTTGCCAATCTCCACTAAAGCAGCAAAACCTCGACTATACCGAAAATCCTATCGATATACCAAATCCCGACAGAGGATTTTACAGACCGCAATCATATGTGGTACCGGTTGACAGTGGCACTGTGCCTACAATCCCTGATCTTACAGCAACTATCGCAGGAACAGATGTAAGTGTCGACTCCCGCATCGTTTATATGGAATTTGATCTGAGAAACTTCTCTTCAAACGCGCCATTGGACGGTCTGCCTGCCGGCCGATGGAGCAGCAAACAACCCCAATACGGGAAAACACAACCACTAACACCTGCAGCACTTGATTTTATCAAGACGGCGCTTCAGCAAATCAGGGAAAGTGATGCTGTTGCAATACCCAAATTCAGTTATGATGGCCGAGGTTACACCTATCACAACCGCGACGGTTACAACGAATTTATACACGACTGCGAACCAGGCGCTCTGCAAGGACGTTCCTGGTACGAATCGGGTGGCATAAATGGCGGAATCCCTGAAGAGTCCGACTTATGTGGCATTCCCGGTCACGAGGAAAAAAACTGGGTACAGTATCACCTCTGGCAAATTGGCAATATTTACAGTGAGTTTGAAGATGTTATAATGACTGTAAAAGGCGGTTTTTTTGGTCCTTGGGGAGAAATGCACTCATCATCTTATGCCAGAACGTCAGAAGGCTATCACTGGCTGCTTAATGCACTTCTGGACTATGTACCCGAATCTCGTTCAATTCTCGTGCACGCCGGCGGAGTGATGGCTTGGCAGAATAAAGAATATGGAACAAACTTTAACTTCACAAACCTGCCACCGGCACCTGAAAGGGGAACACGTCCGCAACGCTTTGGGATGTTCAACGACAGCTACTCTAGAGGTGGAGATAATTTCACCGATGGCGGATCACTTTCTGAAGGCATAAACCTGGTAGGCGGTGAATATGACCGCAATGGCGCTCTGAAATGGGCAAGAAATCAAAGTAATTTTTATGGTGGAGAGACAGTCAGGTCGGGCAACGAACCGGATAACCCATATCAGTTATACCCCAGGTTCCCCAATGTGCCTTATGAGGCCGCTTATGCACAGACTACACATCTAAACACCAGTTACAGCTCAGCAGCATATAGTCTCTGGAGCGATTTTTTATACAACGAAGAAAACGTAACAGCTCCTTTCACACCTCAGCATGACGGTGTAACACGCACAGCAATCTTTGATCCTGTATATGATGGAAGAAATGGAATGGAGTTTATGCGTGACCGACTGGGTTATCGCTTAGTTCTTCGTGATGCAAATGCAAGCGAACATGTTGAGACTAACGGCACCTTACAGTTCAAAGGGAAGCTGCAAAATGTAGGATTTGGCCTTATAGTTAACAAGAAAAACGTATCAGTAATTCTTAAGAACAAAAATGGTTCAGATACCTTTTCAGTACTCACTGATATTGATGCAAGAGACTGGACACCCAATATTGATAACAGGCCAAACAACACCGCCGCATGGCATGAGCTGAGTTTCAGTATTAACATGAGTGATTTTGGCACTTTACCGGCCGGTGAGTATGGTATCTATTTAAAAATAAATGATCCAAAAGAACAAAGTCCCAACAAGCGCAGCATCCGTTTTGCCAATAATGGTGAAATCTGGAATGCTGATCTGGGAGCAAACCTGATAGGATCAACAACCGTAAGGTAATATCGACCGAAGCTCTTTCTTTCTCTCCTTCCAGTCGGGAATAACCTCTGCAAGGAGAGAATAGAAGTTCTTCGAATGATTAAAATGAATCAAGTGACACAGCTCATGTACCATAACATATTCAATACACCTCACCGGAGTCTGAATCAGTTTACTGTTAAGTGATATCGACCCTTTTGATGAACAACTGCCCCATCTCGATTTCATCTTCTTCACAGAAATCTTGTTAGGTGCAACATTATAAATACTTCTGAAATTATTAATAACAGGAGTAACTATCTGAGGAAATATCTCCTTTGCCATCGACAGATACCATTGCTGCATAAGCTCTTCAGCCATTAAGTCGTCAGCACGCCATATATCAATAAAATCACCGTTTTTAGAAACACTGTTTTTTGCAGCACTATTTGCCAAACTATTATTAACTCTCAGAATATATTCCTTACCAAGGAACAGATGCTTCTCACCGTTAATGTACTCCCTCTTAGGATTTAATCGCCTCTGTTCCTCAAACTTCATTTTGTGCTTAATTATCCAGTCCATTCTATTGTCCAGCACTTCACGGATCTGACCAACAGTAGCACGTTTTGGAGCCCTCACAACCACATTACCATCGGGATGCACAATTATACTTATCGACTTACGCGAAGATTTTATAAGTGAATAACTCAGTGCAGCAGTATTTCTTTTCATTTAAAAATTACGCATTGATACTTTTCAGATTTCAAAGATACAGAATATAGTATTTAATATTTAAAGTTCAACTCTACTTTTACAAAAATTCCTTGGCACACTATTTGCTTTTACCCTACCATAAATCAAATTTATAAATATAGAATACGTATGAGTTTTTTAAATATAGCGCAGAGCAGATACACTACAAAGAAGTATAACAGCAGCAGGAAGATAGATGATGACACTATTGAAAAGCTAAAAGAGATTGTGAGACTTAGTCCGTCATCGATAAACAGTCAGCCATGGAAGTTTACTTTTGTTGCCGATGAGAAGATCAAAAGCAGACTGTCTGAATTTTCTTTTGGAAACAGGGAGAAAGTACTTAACGCCAGTCACGTTGTAGTGTTCAGCGTAGTTAAAGATGCTGAGACTTTTGAAAACATTAAGCTTGCTCATTTGCCCGAATATACCGCTGCATATTACAACAGAGTATTAAAGCCTACTGGGGATGAACAGATTATGACATGGCTTACATCTCAGGTGTATCTCTCTTTAGGATTTTTCCTGAGTGCCACAGCAAGCTTAGGGATTGACTCTACTCCAATGGAAGGAATCGACACAAAGGAGTATGATGCAGTTTTGCAGGCAGATGACTACAAGACTCTATTTGCCGTTGCCATTGGTTATCGGGATGAAGAGGATGAAAATCAACCCACATTAACGCCAAAATTTCGACTGGAGAAAGATGATGTTATCAGATCGATATGATATAATAATATTAATCTCAGATAATATGCTCTATCCCACTCTTCTTTTGCCTTATTTCCACCACTTTTCCTAAGTGATAAACGATGTTCCAGAAACAATGGTTGCCATTTTTACATGGTTTAAATTCACCATCGATAATATTAAATCGGATGGGATAACCATTTTTTTGGAGCACCGGTTCAAACGTAATATCATTTACTTCAACAATTAGTATATCACCTTCACCCGTAAGCCCCGAGATCATACTCAGGTATTTATAACTTATTGGAATATACGGGTATATACCATTATTGTAAATATAGATCTCACTGACAGGCTCACCTGACAAAAGCGACTTGTTGTAGAGCAGACCTATATTACCGTCTTGCTGCCAGGTCTCCAGATATTTCTTAAAGGTTGTATCTTTAATTTCCCGTGCTTCAGACTTCTTCTTCCCGGATATTATTGCATTGAAGCATTCCGGTTTTATTGCCAATCGGAGTGTATTGTCCATTCCAGGATTCATAGTTTTTCAACTTACGCGTTATTAAAAAACCTGAACAAGAGCGAGACAGTGACACACAAATATAAAGATTCCTTTGGAATACTTTCCAAATATTTGCAATTATTTTTATTCCTGAAGTGATTTAAGGCTTTGTGATTACACAGAGGTTAAATATTTTCCTCTTTGTCTTCTTTTATTTCTTTACTTTCTGGAATTATTAGATTGAGTATCACCCCTATTAGTGCTGAGAGACCGATCCCTGTCATACTGATATCTCCAATCTGCAGTACAGCTCCGCCTATACCTGTAGTGAGTATAAGTGAAACGATTATCAGGTTGCGGGTATTACTCATATCTGTTTTGTTTGTTATCATGTTGTTGACGCCGGTTGCAGCTATCATACCGAAGAGAAGAAGCATTATTCCACCTAATACGGCACCTGGTATAGTTTTGAGAAACGCACTAACCTTCCCTATCATCGAGAAAACAATCCCAGTAATTGCTGCAATACGAATTACTACAGGGTCGGTTACTTTTGTTAGAATCATTGCACCGGTGACTTCGGAGTATGTCGTAACCGGTGGACCTCCAATTGCTCCGGCAAACATACAGGCAATACCGTCACCCAGCATAGTACGGTGTAGTCCGGGCTTCTTTACGAAATCTTTTCCTGCCACCTGACTAACTGCATACACATCGCCAACATGTTCAATAACCGGCGCTATGGCTACGGGTATCATAAACAGAATAGCTCCCCAGGAAAACTCGGGTTTCACAAACTGTGGCAAGCTGAACCATGAGGCATCGGTAATTAATGTAAAGTCGACTCTTCCTAAAATGATAGCAGCTATATAACCAACTATAATGCCTGCAAATATAGGAATGAGCCTGAGGATACCTTTGGCATACAAGCTGACAATTATTGCAGTAGTAAGTGATATAATTGCCAGAAGCCAGTCCTCTTTTGCCATATCTACACCCGTGCCGGCAAGTGAAAGACCAATCAGCATGATTACGGGACCTATTACCACAGGTGGAAAAAGCCTCTTTATAAGTCTCATCCCCTGCCATTTAACAAGTGCACTCATAAGGAAATAGACAAAACCTACAGCTACCATCCCTGACAGCGTTCCGGCTAACCCATACAGCTCAGTAGCCTTCACTATTGGGGCTATAAATGCGAAACTGCTGCCTAAGAAAATTGGCACTATACCTTTTGTTACAAGATGAAAAATGAGAGTACCTACACCTGCTGTGAACAGAGCGGTTGAGGGATCGAGCCCCACTAAAAGAGGCACTAATACTGTTGCTCCGAAAGCAACAAAAAGGAATTGCACTCCTACAACTGTTTTATAAAATGGAGTGAGCTGTTTGTTTTCCATTCAACTGTTAAAATATAATTTTGAGTGCAAAGATAATATATGCGAAGCAGTTTTTCAGGATGCTTGTATGGATTTTCTTAATTTTTTAGCTTTATTATTGAATCGGTCTTCTTCACCAAACTCAAAAAGCCGGCGCACATCGCCATTGCAGATTTTACACTTTCCATGTACTCTGATGTCATTAAGTTCCGTGAGGTATACCTCTGTGATATCCACTCCGTTTTTTGCAACATCACTGCAATTTAAGCAATAAACACTATGCGAGATTACGCATTTGAAAAAATCCTTATCAGATTCGTCAAGCAACACGGCCAGCTGAAACTGATTTATCTTTATTTCAGATTGCTTACTCATGGACAAAAAAATTTACATTTTGCCTTAAATTCTACTTCTGACATTTAATCGCACTTCTTTTCTTTAATCAAATAATGATTTTAAGAATTCTAACTGTCGGATTTTTAGCTATATGGATGCAAATATATACAATATGTTTTGATTTTATTGTATTTTTTGTCCTATTTTTACAAGAAAACGTAAATATTGTTGAATATCTAAAGATAAAAGAGCTTTAGATTAAGGAAAACTGCAATGTTTGTGAAAACTGCACTTGAACAGAATCTGGTATAAATTAAAAAACGGGCGTTGTAGTTACAACGTCCGTTCTTAATTAATTCTTCTTTTAATACTTAAAGGATACTGCTTAAATCATCCGAAGTGAAATTCATCGCTGTGATAACTCCGTTTTCATCGATTAAGTAATTCCGGAAGCCACGATTCAGTTTAAAATCATTATAGATTTCTGAATCTGCTCCATTAACTTCACAAAATTGTGAAATTATTTCGAGGTTATCCATCTCAAACGTTCTCTCTATAACATCTCTGTTCTCATCAAAACTAACAGAAAGAAATGCTACATCCGCATTATTCATTTTTAGATAATTATGCAGCAGAACATTTGTTGCTCTGGATTGGGCGTCATATGACGCCCAGAAGTTAACCACGACTTTTTTGCCTTTATAATCACTAAGGTTGTAGGTATCGCCATCCAAATCCGTTAAAACAATATCAGGTATTATTTCTCCGGGATAATAACCTATTGATGGAGCAGCGTCCTTTACAGAACCTGATGATAGTGCAAGTGAAAATATTGCAATAAGGCAAAAGTTCACGTACTTCATAAAAAATAATTTTGGTTAGTAAATAGGTTAGCCGTGCTTCACGCAGTTGCTAAACCTCTTATCTATAAGAACTTTTCGCTAAAAGTTCATTTTTGTAACGGGCAAAATTATGTCATTTTTCTGTAATACCGAATTTTTGAGACAAAAATTTTCAATCTAATTGTTAAATAAACACACGGACACCTGCTACACGACTGATCTACTGCTGCTTACACATATTGCAAAAGAGACTTATCGATAAT
>JAQUIZ010000037.1:0-12375 GCA_028683355.1 Fermentimonas sp. | reverse complement strand
TTTTTCTGTAATACCGAATTTTTGAGACAAAAATTTTCAATCTAATTGTTAAATAAACACACGGACACCTGCTACACGACTGATCTACTGCTGCTTACACATATTGCAAAAGAGACTTATCGATAATTACATATAACTATAATACTTACTTACTGCTGCACTATAAAAAATGACTCAATCACCTCAATAGAAGTATCTTTCAGAATCACTCTTTTATTACTATCCAGCAGATACAGAGTAGGTATTGCCTTTATATCGTAAAGTCTCTGATTAGTTATCTGCAAACCTTTATCATAAGCATGCAACCATTCAGAAGGCATCTCCGGAAGATGAGCCAGCCACTCTTCCAGATCCTGATCAGGATAAAGAGTGAGTATTGTAAGCATTTTACGTGCTGAACTATTTCGGGAGAGTGCATCATTAATTGCACTTGATCTGTCAAGTTGTGCAGTTACAGCTTCGCATGTAGGACAACCAGGATTGGAAAACATAAGCAGGGTGAAATCACTTTGAAGATCATACAATGCAGATGTCTGACCTGAAGCTAATGTATAGCTGAAATTATTTGCCCTGTCTCCTACCCTGTTTTTCATTGCCATATCAAGCTGAAACTTATATACAGATTTTGACTCATCTGTCAGCATTGATGTCTCTGTTATCTCTTTCAAGACAGGTATATAATACTCCTCATTACGAAAAGGTGAATTAGGATCATAAAAATACTTCTCGAACAGTGACATAAAATGCACATACATTGCTGTATCTGCTTCCGCTCTGCGAAGAGTTTTAACGAGTGATTCATCAGCATTTAACTTAGGCACATAGTTCAGAATATTTATATAATCAACAAATGCCTGCTCTGTAATATCCGGACGCCTGGCTAAATCTGCATTACTGAAATCAAACCTGTCCCAGTAATGACTTACAAGATATTTGGCACGCTCTTCTGTTCCTGAAATAACTTCAGGAATATCAGGCAGTACAAATGTATCAGGAACTATTGTCTGAGTTATTTCAGTGAATCCCTGATCTGAAAGTTCGTGCTGTGATGACTGGGATTTCTTGCCGGAAGAGCAGGATACTGCAAATATTATAATGATCAGTAGAATAACTGATAACAGAGATAAAATATTTTTCATAATACTAACTTCTTATTTTTTGCTTCTATCCGTAAAGATAGGAAAACCGTAGAAAAAACCGATATTTTTAGTACATTTGTATTTTACTGATTATCCAATTCACCCTAATTATACATGGATACTTTTATTGTTTCTGCAAGAAAATACAGACCGTCCACCTTCAAGAGTGTGGTTGGTCAGGAGGCCCTTACAACTACATTGAAGAATGCCATTGCCGGTAATAAGCTCGCTCATGCATATCTCTTCAGTGGTCCCCGCGGTGTTGGGAAAACTACCTGTGCACGCATTTTCGCGAAAACAATTAACTGTCTGAACCTTACTCCCGAAAACGAGGCTTGCAATAAATGTGAATCGTGCGTTGCGTTTAACGAACAGCGGTCGTATAATATTCACGAACTGGATGCTGCCTCTAACAACGGGGTTGACGATATTCGTTCACTTATAGACCAGGTACGCATTCCCCCACAGATAGGCAAATACAAGGTTTATATTATTGATGAGGTGCACATGCTATCACAGGCAGCATTTAACTCATTCCTTAAAACACTTGAAGAGCCACCGGCTCATGCAATATTTATTCTCGCAACTACAGAGAAGCATAAGATTATTCCAACAATACTTTCTCGTTGTCAGGTTTATGATTTCAACAGGATTAATATTTCTGATATAGTTGAACATCTGCAGTATGTTGCGCAGGAGGAGGGTGTGGCAACAGAACCCGAAGCGCTTAATGTAATTGCACAGAAAGCTGACGGCGGTATGCGTGATGCGCTTTCGATATTTGATCAGACTGCCAGCTACACACAAGGAAATATAACCTACAAAGCGGTTATTGAGAACCTTAATGTTCTTGACTATGAATATTATTTCAGGTTAACTGATGCAATTCTTGACGGAAATGTTGTGAATTGTCTGCTTATCCTCAATGACATACTTAACCGTGGTTTTGAGGGACAGTATGTTATTAGTGGTGTGGCGTCTCATTTTCGTGACCTTCTGGTTTGCAAGGATACAAAAACTGCCGCTCTTTTTGAAGTAGGAGCGTCGATCAGAGAACAGTATATTGAAACGGCAAAAAGATGCAATAATGAGCTACTCTACAAGGCAATTGAGATTGCCAATGAGTGTGACCTCAACTATAGAATTAGTAAAAACAGGCGGTTATTACTTGAAATCACTCTGATAAAACTTTGTCAGTTGCAAGAAAATCCTGACAGAAAAGAGGAAAAAAAAAATTCTCTAAAACCGATTGAGAAAAGTACAGTTGAATCAAGACCTGAATCAACAGAAAACAGGAGTAAAAACAGTGAATCTAACTCTCAACCAATATCTCAACCTGTAACAACTAATAAACCTCAAGCCGGGGCGCCTCCTCAGGCAAAACCTGACACGACTGCTAAACCATCATCTGCACTAAGTAAAAAATCTGCTTTAAACGGTATGGGAATTTCTCTTTCATCATTAAGGAACAAGAAAGAGGAAAAAGCTGATGAAGATGAATCAGAAACTACAATTAACGGCAATAATGCATTCACTGAGAAGCAATTGATTGCCGCATGGGATGAATATGCCGAAAATCTTAAAGGAGAACCACTACTCAAAAACACAATGAATCTCTATAAGCCCAAATTGATTAGTGAGGTGATTTTTGAAGTAGAGGTGAATACTGAGATAAATAAAGAGTATCTTACGAGCAATAGCATGTCTTTACTTACCTTCCTGAGAGGTAAAGTTAAGAATGATGATCTGACAATGACTATCAAGATTGCTAAAGGCAATGCGATTACAAAGCCTCTTACATCACGTGAGATATTTGATGAAATGGCAGAAAAGAATCCGGCACTTCAGAGACTATCTGATGAATTTGGCTTGGAACTTAGCTGATTACCACCTTAATAATTAACATATAAGTACTCCGGGATGAAACTCCATTACTTACTTTTTCTGTTGTTTATCATAATTTTATCCTGTAACGAAGGCAGCAGAGAAAAGGAAAAAGAACAAGCAACAGTAGATATTTTTCAAATATTAGAGACTGCAGAGGATACTCTTCCGGAACCTCTTCTTCCCGATACTATAATTGATGCAGCATATACTTTTGATGAGGCTCTAAAAGATTCAGAAGCGCCTGAAAGTATTATAAGCCAGCTGGAACTGTTAGATGTATTCTATATTTCCACTGATGGCAATATCCATAAAGGGCAGATTGTTACAAACAAGCTTATCACTGATGATATAATAGAGATTTTCAGATTTATGCTGGATGAGGGTTTTGTTATAGAAAAAGCTGTACCGATTGTGAGATATGGGTGGAATGACAGTCTCTCTATGGCTGACAACAGCAGCTACAGCTTCTGTTACAGAAACATAACCTATTCAAAACATGCCGAGGGTATGGCTATTGATATAAACCCAAAATTTAATCCACTTAGATGGAAAAACTCAGACAAACCTGATGAACCGGCAGGAGCAGTATCGGACACAACTGTCAATGGCACATTACACCCAAATCACCCTGTTGTTAACGAGTTCAGAAGATTAGGATTCAGATGGGGACACACATTCACCAAATACTACGATGACCACCACTTTGAGAAGAGATAATTACTTATAAGCCCAGTTTTCACTATCAAGATTCCTGTAATTTATTGCTTCAGCAAGATGGATAGGCTTTATGTTATCGCACTGATCAATGTCAGCTATTGTACGTGAAACCTTTAATATCCGGTCGTACGCCCTTGCCGAAAGCGAACGGCGCTCCATAGCCGTTTTAAGAAGTTTTAATCCTGCAGCATCAGGTTCAGCATAACGATGCAGCATCCTGCCGGTCATCTGAGCATTGCAGTGAACACCTTTTACTTTTCTAAATCTCTGCTTCTGTATATCACGAGCCTTAATAACTCTTTCTCTGATATCTGAGCTCTTCTCTGAAGAGGCTCTGCCTGAAATTTTATCAAATGGCACCGGCACAATCTCAATCTGGATATCAATTCTATCCAAAAGTGGTCCCGATATTTTGTTCAGGTATTTGATAACAGAGCCTGCGGGACAGACGCAGTCCCTGTCAGGATGATTGTGAAATCCGCAGGGACAAGGGTTCATAGCGGCAACCAGCATAAAACCGGCGGGATATTTAACACTGTATTTTGATCTGGATATTGTTATTTCTCTATCTTCAAGGGGCTGACGCAGTACTTCAAGAACACTCCTGTTGAATTCAGGCAGTTCGTCAAGAAACAGTATCCCGTTATGTGCCAGACTTATCTCACCCGGCTGGGGATTTGAACCCCCTCCTACCATAGCGACATTACTAATTGAGTGGTGTGGCGTTTGAAAGGGACGGGTAAACATAAGTGAAGAATTCAGATCTGTTCTGCCTGCCACACTATGTATTTTTGTAGTCTCAAGTGCCTCATCTATTGTAAAGGGTGGAAGTATTGAAGGTACTCTCTTGGCCATCATCGACTTGCCGGATCCGGGAGGACCTACCATAATAATATTATGCCCACCTGCTGCAGCTACTTCAATTGCCCTTTTCACATTCTCCTGACCCTTAACATCAGAAAAATCAAGCTCATAATTAGAAATATTGTTTCTGAATTCCATATCAAGGTCAACCTTTGTAACTTCCGGCAGTTTAACGTCATTAAAGAAATCAGCTACCTCTACAATATTACTTACACCATAAACATCCAGACCTTCAACTACAGCTGCCTCCTTTGCATTTTGCAACGGCAGCACTAACCCTTTAAAGCCATTCTCTTTTGCCATTACTGCTATTGACAGAGCACCTCTTAATGGCAGAATGGACCCATCGAGCGACAGCTCTCCCATAATTAAGTAATCCTGCAACTTATCTGTTTTTACAGATTCAGAAGCAGCCAGTATTCCAACAGCCAGGGGAAGGTCATAAGCAGAACCCTCTTTCCTTATATCTGCAGGTGACATATTAATAACTACCTGTTTACGTGGGAATTTGAGCCCATTCACCTCAAGGGCTGAAACAATACGTTCATGACTCTCTTTTACGGAAGTATCCGGCAACCCAACTAGGAGAAACCGGATACCTCTGGAGCAGTTTACTTCAATAGTGATTAGAGTAGCATCTATACCTTGAACAGCTGCTCCAAATACTTTGACCAGCATTTGTTACAGTTTATCTGATTTTATTTGTGTTGTTTAATTATCTATCGATTTCCTGATTACTTCTGCCACTTCCTGTGAAGGAACATTCCTTTCCATTATTGTTCCATCAGGCCGAACAAGAATATTGAATGGTATATACTGAACATTTAACAAATCAACAATATCTGACCCCCAGCTTCTTTTTTCAGGCACTATTGTCCAGGTTATTGAGTCGTGACTGGGATAATCAACAGGGTAAATATCTGAATCGATATAAACAGAAACAAACTTCACCTTGCTGCTGTCTAACTCCTCATACTCATTTTTAAGCAGATCGATAGTCTCACGTGACTCAACACCTGATGAGGAAATAAATGATAAAAGCAGGTATTTACCGTTATAATCATAAGAATTTATAGTATCCCCCTCATAATCCTTTAATTGAAAATAGGGAAGAATTGCACCTTCGGCAGAACGGTTTAGTTTTTCAGAATATGTATACAACCGGTTGGCAATTTTTGTCTCTTTTATATCTCCCTGAATATATCCTAAAACTCTCTCCAGTGCTTGGGGAGTGTCGCTATTCATGAAAAAATTACCAATTAAGATGAGACTGGATAACTTAGTAGGATTTTCTTTAATGTACTCTTCTGCTTTAAGAGTCAGTTCGTGATTCAGAAGATTAAGATTAGCGATATCATCGTTTCTGTTAAGTGTATTAACCTGAGAAGTGTCCGATTCACTATCTATATTAAAATTGATAAGCAGCTGGCCACGCTGCTTTAACAGATCCTGATTTTGTCTCTTGAATAAAGTCAGATCATCATTAATTTCATTGCCGTTAACCCTTATCAAATCGGGCAGATTAGCATCACCATTTACTTTAAGCTTTTGACCCTTATCGGCGAAAACCACTGCTGCACTCTCATAATTATTCATGTATATGGTAAAGGTAGTCAGCGTATCAATATCTACTGTATAAGAAAAATCGCCGTTATTATTAACAGGTATAGTATCTATTACCAAAGTATCTGATGACAGGTATGTAGAAAGAATATATTGATAGTTAAGATTGGATATTTCTCCTCTGATAACTGTTCCATCTCCTCTGCTGCACGAAAAAGAGAGAAGTATTGATATACAAATAATTATGCCGGTGTATAGCTTAGTCATTCTTCTACAGAATAATTTTAATTCGCAAAGGTATTCTATTTTTTTAAATATTCAATGATTTTCACACTTTTTTTGTTTGTTTCTATTTTTCACTATTCACATTTATAAAAAGTTGAAGAACGAAAGAAAATGGTTAGTTTTGTATTGTTCAAAAAAAAAGCAATTATGTATTTCTCGATTATAATTCCTGTATTCAATCGGCCGGATGAGCTGGATGAACTACTTTTGAGTCTTTGTGAGCAGACTTATAATAAGTTCGAAGTTATAATCGTTGAGGATGGATCGGAACTAAAAAGTGATAAAGTTGCCGGTAAATATATCGGCAAGCTGAATATCAACTATTTTGAGAAAGTTAATTCGGGTCCCGGTTTAAGTAGAAATGCAGGTGCCGAACGGGCACAATATGATTGGCTGATCTTCTTTGACTCCGATTGTATTATACCGGAGCACTATCTTGAAAATGTGGTAATTTATCTCACTGATCATCATACGGATGCTTACGGGGGACCGGATGCAGCTCTGCCTGATTTTACAACAGTGCAAAAAGCGATCAACTATTCTATGACATCACTTTTTACTACCGGAGGCATCAGGGGCAGCAAGAAATCGATGGACAAGTTCCACCCCAGAAGCTTCAATCTTGGTGTTACTAAAAAGGCTTTTGACAGTATAGGTGGATACGGTAAAATGAGATTTGGAGAAGATATAGATTTCAGTCTGCGGCTTTTAAAATCAGGATATAAAACTGCACTTATCTCAGATGCTTTTGTATTTCATAAAAGGAGGTCAACCTTTCGTCAATTTTTCAAGCAGGTATATAACTCAGGCATTGCCAGAATCAACCTGCATCTCCTGCATCCCGGTTCACTTAAAGTTGTTCACACCCTCCCTGCATGCTTTGTAGCCGGTATGGCTGCCATGTTATTGCTATCTCTAATTTATCCTCTCGTGCTTTTGATTCCATTAGCATACTCGCTAGTTGTTTTTATTGATTCATTAATTATAAACAAATCACTAAAAGTAGCCCTATACAGTATTGGATCATCCTGGATTCAGCTCACAAGTTACGGAACAGGATTTCTTTCAGCTGTCTGGAAACGACTGATTCTTAAAAAAGGAGAGTTTAAAGCTTTTGAGAAAAAGTTCTATGATTAAAGTCTTAAAACTATATCATTATATTTTCACACCGTAGGCAAGATCACCTGCATCACCGATACCGGGAACAATATAAGAAGATTCGTTCAGACCTGGATCAATTGCTGCAGCCCAAATGGTAGTTTTCTCTTCCGGGAAATTTTCTTTGCAGTAATCAATCGCCTGCTGGCTGGCTATAATTGTTGCAATATGAATTTTAGAAGGATTTCCTTTTGTAAGCAATGCTCTGTGAGTAAGATCCATACTGCTGCCGGTTGCTAGCATCGGATCAGTAAGTATTAATGTTTTCCCTTCTATTGAGGGTGAAGCAATATATTCAATATGAATATCAAATGACTGATGACCTGTCTCTTTATACTTTCTGTATGCCGAAACAAATGCATTTTCAGCACCATCGAAATAGTTAAGCATACCGTGATGGAAAGGAAGGCCGGCTCTAAGAATTGTAGCTATCACAATTTCTTCATCTGGAATATTTGCCTGGGCAACATCTAGAGGAGTGTTCACCTCTATAGTTTTATAGGAAAACTGCTTACTGATCTCGTAAGCCATTATCTCACCTATTCTTTCTATATTTCTGCGAAAACGGAGCCTGTCGTTCTGTATAGTTATGTCTCTTATTTCACGCAGAAAAAGACTGACCAGTGAGTTTTTTTCCGAAAAGTTAATTACTTGCATAGGAATAGATATATTTTTCGGAAAACAAAGGTACTATTTTTCAACCTTTATCTAAACATTTACCCTCTTTTTTTGTTGAATTAGAGGTTATGAGAAGAAAAAAACCGCCAATTAAAGAAATTTTTCTTTAATTCCTTTCCAAAATAAAATAATTTGTATATTTTTGTACAGTTGTTTCAGGTTTAAACGCGAAAACAAGTTTTATACGATCATAAACATTAAACCCAAATTATTAAGATGGCAAATTTAGATTTAAGCAAGTACGGAATTGTGGGAGATTTTGAAATCGTTCACAATCCTTCCTACGAGACTCTCTTTCAAGATGAGATGAATCCTGCAAATGAAGGTTTCGAGAAAGCTAAGTTAACAAAGAGTGGTGCTACAGCTGTTTACACAGGTAAATTCACCGGTCGTTCTCCTAAAGATAAATACTTTGTAAAGGACGATGTAACAAAAGATACTCTTTGGTGGGATGGCACAATCAACCGCCCATGTTCAAAAGAAGCGTTCACATATTGCAAGGGACGTGTAACTGATCAGCTTTCTAAAGCAAAGAAACTTTATGTTGTTGATACATTCTGCGGTACTAACGAAGATACCCGCATGAAAGTTCGCTTCATTATGGAAGTTGCATGGCAGGCTCATTTTGTTACCAATATGTTTATCCGTCCTTCTCATTACGAACTGGATCATTACGGAGAACCTGATTTTGTTACCTTAAACGGATCTAAAACAACTAACGACAAATGGCAGGAGCACGGATTAAACTCTGAAAACTTCACACTATTTGACTTGACTGAAAAAATGCAGGTTATTGGTGGTACATGGTACGGTGGTGAAATGAAAAAAGGTATTTTCGCACTGATGAACTACTACCTGCCATTACGCGGTATCGCTTCTATGCACTGCTCTGCAAACGTTGGCAAAAAAGGTGATGTAGCTATCTTCTTCGGTCTTTCAGGAACAGGTAAAACAACTCTTTCTGCTGACCCAAAACGCTTCTTAATTGGTGATGATGAGCACGGATGGGACGACAATGGTGTTTTCAACTACGAAGGTGGTTGCTATGCCAAGACAGTAAACCTGAGCAAAGAAAATGAACCGGACATCTGGAGAGCAATCCGTCGCGATGCACTTCTTGAAAACGTTGCTGTTGACGATGAAGGAAATATCGATTTCTCTGATATCTCTGCAACTGAGAATACACGTGTATCATATCCTATTCACCACATCAGCAAAATTGTATTGCCATCACGTGCAGGACATGCTAAAAAGATTATCTATCTTTCAGCTGATGCTTTCGGTGTATTACCTCCGGTATCTATCTTAGATAACGATCAGGCTCAGTACCACTTCCTTTGCGGATTTACCAGCAAGCTTGCAGGTACAGAACGCGGAATTACTGAACCACAGCCATCTTTCTCTCCTGCTTTTGGAGAAGCTTTCTTAACTGTTCACCCAACCATTTATGCACAGCGTCTTGCTGAAAAAATGGAACAGCACAATGCTAAAGCATATCTTGTAAATACAGGATGGAACGGAACCGGAAAACGTATCTCTCTGAAAGATACACGTGCTATCATTGATGCTATCATTGACGGTTCAATTGAAGAGGCAGAAACAATCCATGTTCCAATCATGAACTTGACTGCTCCTGCAAAATTAAATGGTGTATCTGACATCCTTGATCCACGCTCAACTTATGCAGATAAGAACGAGTGGGAAGCAAAAGCTAAAAAACTTGCCGGTATGTATATTGAAAACTTCAAACAATACACAGACACCGACGCAGCTAAGGCTTTAATTCCTTCAGGTCCACAGTTAGACTAATACAATTATTTAATTAAATACTAATAGGGAAAACATTCTGTTTCCCGACTGCTTTAAAAGAGGCTGTCCCGATATTCGGGATGGTCTCTTTTTTTATATAACAAATCTGCCGAAGCATAAAGTTAATCTCGAAAGCAGATACTTAAAATTTAAGCATTAGCCTCATGTTTACATTTATTCGCTAAAGACGCAGCTTATTAACTATACTTTACACCTGCTTAAACCTGACTTAATCCTTACAAAGTCCGTACAAACTTCTAATTTATATAAGGGATATTAGGAGTTGGTTAGGAGTTTGTACGAAGTTAGTAAATAGTTAGTAGAAAGATTGCCCTTGGCTTTGTGCTGAAATGGGTTTGTAAAAAATGTGAAAATGAATAGGACAATTTATACGGAACTCAGCAGAATTCAGAATCAATTGTCCTGATCATAAATGATATTTTTTCCACCGAAATATCTTACTTTGTGTTTTAAATAATAATTAACTATCTTCGAAGTTGATTATTTTAATGCAGAGAAACATATGACAATCAAATTACTATAAATAACTAAGGAACAGAAAAGAGATGAGTTACACAGAGCAAAAGGAGAAATAATAATTTACCAGTCAGAAGAGGGACAACCTAAAATTGAGGTTCGACTGGAAAATGAGAATGTTTGGTTAACACAAAAAATGATGGCTGAGTTATTTCAGACAACGCCACAAAACATTACCATTCACCTGAAAAATATTTTTGAAGAAGGAGAGTTAAAAGAGGATGCAACTTGTAAGGATTTCTTACAAGTTCAAAACGAAGGCACCAGGAAGGTAGAACGAAAACAAAAGTTTTATAATATAGATGCAATCATATCAGTTGGATATCGTATCAAATCCCACATTGCTACAAAATTTCGCATTTAGGCAACCGAAAGGCTCAAAGAATTTATTATTAAAGGCTTTACAATGGACGATGACCGCTTAAAACAATTAGGTGGTGGGGGATACTGGTATGAGTTAATTGACCGTATCAAGAATATTCGTTCTTCTGAGAAAGTGCTTTATCGTCAAGTTTTAGACCTATATGCAACAAGTATAGATTATGATCCTAACTCACCTGAATCAACTGAATTCTTTAAGATTGCAAAACAAACTTCATTATGCAGAACATGGACATACCGCAGCAGAAGTGATCTATGAACGCGCTGATAGTGATAAACCTTTTATGGGGTTAACAACATTTTCAGGAAAACAACCTACTTCGAGAGAAATTATAGTTGCTAAAAACTATTTATCAGAGGATGAATTAAAAATACTAAATAATTTGGTCTCCGGGTATTTTGACTTTGCTGAAATTCAAGCAATGAAAAGAAAACCAATGTACATGAGTGATTACATTGATCAGCTTGATAAAATATTATCGGCAACAGGCGAGAAGCTTTTGAATAATTCTGGCAATATAAGCCATAGAAATGCAATTAGTAAAGCAAAGTCTGAGTTTAAAAAATATCAGGTTAAAACTTTATCTCCCGTTGAAGCAGCTTATTTGGAAAATTTGAAGATTGTTCAAAAAAAACTGAGTAATAAAGAATGATAATTTAAGATATAAGTAAGAGCAAATGATATTTTCTTTACACCTTCATCCTAAGTTTTAAATGATATCGGAAATTTTGCCTTGTAATTGAAGGTATGCCAGGCGCAATAAGTATGAGTATTACAGAAATAAATCACTAACTTTCGCAGAACATCAGTAAAGTTTCTGTCAGGTTTTTGATGATCGTGAGGTACGTGCCTTTTGGGATGAAGACAATGCCAAATGGTGGCATTTTTGCGGAGAGTAATGAGTCTACTGTGGTTGCAGAATATATCGAGATTCTCACCAAAAAGCGAACACCCTGAAAAAGGTGGAGAATATTGATAAAGAACAAACGCTTTCTCAAACAAATTTTGGGATATTTCAGGAGTCAAGTTGTTTAATAATTAATACGCAAAACACTATAAGTTATGAGCAGAGGATTTGTCAAAGAGGGAGATCAGGAAGAAGTTCCTATAGTGCCTCCCAGAGCTTTTTTACCTGAGGGTGAAACGAACTATGTAACCCAAGTGGGGATGACTGAACTACTTGCTGAAAAAGAGAAACTTGTTTTAGAAAAAGAAAATCTTAATATTGAAGACGAAGATGACAAAAGGGTTGCAGCGAATTTTATTAACGCGAAACTATTTCTACTGGACAATAGAATTGATACTGCCATAATAGTCAATTTAGAAGAGCAGCCACAAAATGAAGTAAGATTTGGT
>JAQUIZ010000157.1 GCA_028683355.1 Fermentimonas sp. | reverse complement strand
CTAAGTGGGATGTGATTAAAGAAAGTGCAGGAAGTTTTTTTGATGACGTTTCAAAATCATGGAAAGAGAACTTCGCCAGTGTTTCCGAAGTATTCAAGAAAGATAAAGATGTTTGAGGTACCTGGCGAACCTAAGTTAGTATTGATATTCAGCATGTTATTTTCTTTCGGTGTAATATCGGAGTGAATTATCATGTTTATTTATTGTTTTATGCATCCATAAATTACATGTTATTTAATGTGTAATAAGCTTTTATTTCAGCTCGCTTTACACACTTATCAATTGCAATCATCAACAATTCAATTTCTTCAGCAAATTCGTATTCTTGGATATTAAATTTTTCTTCCGGATTTTGTGATGGATCATAATCTCCTATCCATTTTTCTATGGCGTTAAGTCGTTCATATATACCGTTTAAATCTTTACTGAAATCTTTGTTTTTATACATTTTTATTTATTTAATATTTCTAAATTGTTTTCGCCGAAAATCAACTTTAAAACCTGATCTTTTTTATCAGACTGCAGCTTTATTTGCAATACAGCTTCAACTGGCTCTTTTTCCTTATTATCATTCTTTTTAGTGTAAACGTCAGGATAAGTAATAATATCAATTACTGAAACATTCAGAGCTTTTGCAATCTGTGCAAGAGACTTATATGACAACGAGATATTCCCACTCTCAATTCTACTAAATGTAGCCGTATTTACACCAAGTGCATCAGCGATTGCCGACTGCGTAAGCCTTTTAGCATTACGTATTTGCGAAATATTACTTATTACATCTTCTTCTTCAAATCTCATAACTAAATCTACATACTGTTTATCAATTCATTACAATATAATATGCAAAACATTTGCATTTTGTGCATAAAATGTTTGCATGTTACGTATAATGCAACTACATTTGCATTTGTACGTTTTTATCAGACAAATGTAAGTTATAAACGAACAGATGTAAATAACATATTTAGACTATTTTTTAAAAGATATGGCAAACAAGACTAAAAACATCCACAGTTTTAAAAAGGGTTACGGCATGATCCCATACCGGGATATCCGTAAAGCGAGAGAAGAAATAAAGGAAGTACTCGGCATTTCTTCTCGCTCACAATGGTATCAAAGATTGTCAGGAAAGATTATACCTAATGTTGAAGAAAAACAAAACATTGAATTGGTATTCGCAAAATACAAAGTGAAAAAAACTGACGTTTGGGGGGAGTGAGAATGAATGCTGATGCTAAACTTACTAGAAGAGAAATACAGGTGGGGAAACTGATTGCTTGGGGAGCCTGCAAGAAAACAGTTGCCGACCGGTTATTTATATCTATCCACACCGTGGAAAATCATGTGCGTAATATTTTCGAAAAAACAGAATGTCGGAGTGTAAATGAATTTTCTGCCTGGTATTTCTGCAAGAATTTCGGTATAAGCATGGAGCTATCTCCACTAAGAAGCATTTTAGCAATATTTCTACTTTCAATCTACATATCGGGTGACATATCTAATAGCCTTGACCAATTCACACGAATTCGCACAAATAGGACTACAAAAATTGAGCGAATAAGAACAAGGTCACGAAGAGAAGACTATTATTAAAAAAACGAAATAACATGATAGAAAAACTATTCAATCAAATTTTCACAAATGAAGAGCGCATTATCATAAAATCTAAATGTCGTGCAGAACCATATAACACAATGCGACAAGCTTGGATGCTATTTGCATACATGTGCGATTATAGTGTTAGGGATATTGGTTGGTGCACAAATAGAAATAACAGGCAAACACGCTACCTGATTGATAAAGCTGGCGAACTGTACAGCGTAAACGATAGAGAATTACACATATATATAAAAGAGTATGAAAGAAAAATGGCAAATGCTTGTAGAGTCGGTACAAAAGTTGATTGATGATGATGCAGTGGTAATAAATGGACTTAGAAATGGTCCAGATGTAGGCAAAATTAGAAAGACATTTCAGAACAACGTGAAAATCTTGAACAAACAGATGACTGAATTCAGTGTATTTGTTCCTGATCCTGAGCGTGACGAAATAAAAATGCCTTTTGACAGTGTTGAATTTAAGGAAGCCTGGGATGACTATAAAGAGTTTCTTCTTGATGTATTCGGCATTGTATTAGTACCGGTTGAAGAGCGCAGGAGACTTAAAAAACTATATAAAATATCAGGCAAAGATGAAGCAACAGCACTTGAATTTATAGACTTTTACATAACAAGTCGCTACAAATCAATTTTTGTACCCAAAGACTTTCAGATGAATAATGATGAGCCGGGCGATGAAATACCGGTAAAAGATGAAACATTCACATTAAAACGAAATACTATATAACCATGCTAACAGAATTAAACAAAGGAACTCATGTTTTCCTGAAAACTGACGACAGTTTTACAACAATTTCGAAACATCCAGTTGATGAAAATTACCAGGTATTTACAACTAAAAAGGTCACCTCTCGGATGGCAGATGATATCAACAAACTTTATAGGGCAAATTTAGAAGTTACCAGGATAAACTTTGAACAGGGTTTTCTGATAATCCGACTTAAAGAGAAATCAACTTATAGGCATATAGTGAAAGCAGTTAAAACAGTGCTTTATGGGCAAAGTTAAACCTTAATTTAAACGCAGTTACAACTAACAATTTACGATCATGAGTGATTTAAAACAACAAATATTAAACAAATACCCAAGCTGGCCTGCATTTCTTCAGGACCAGTCACCCGAACAACTTATAGTTAACTATGATTTTGTGAACAACTTTAATGATGTTTACAGTACGTCAGATATCACACTTAAACTTCTTACAGAGTTATACAAACTAAAGAAATCTTACGCTGGTTACGAATACCTTGAACGTTGGCTGAATTTTCTGAATGATTTTCTGAATATTAACAAAGGCCTTCAACCAGGAGTGATCAAACAGCTCTCATATATTCTATACGCAAAATATAGTCATTTCAGACTATCAGATATGAAACTTCTTTTCAATTATATTCTTGACAGCAGGTATGGCACCTTCTATGGAAGCATAGACACTCAGAGAATTGCATCAAGTTTTTATGAGTACAATCTAGAAAGGAAGGATGCTTTTCTGAAGATTGAGGCAAAGTTAGCCGAACAGGAAAAGAAAGATGATCGTAATAAAACATTTGGATTACCTGACTTTTCGAAATACCCAAATCTTGCACCCTATTTTAAGAATGAGGTAAACTTAGTTGAAGACCTGGCTAATTCGAAAACAGTATGAGACTAACACTTACATTATTCTGTACAAACAATCCTGAATCAAAGCTTGCACACGACAAAGCTATACAGCTTAATAAGATCCTTGAACGATTTGACAGTCTTAATGTGAGCACAAGTGAGTTTTATGACATACTCAGATCAATAAAATGTAATGTAGAAGCTATTGACAGTTGTTATCGCAATTCAGATTCAACCATTATAAATATCTCCTGCATGATCCCGGGACCAACGCATATAATAGAATTCAGATCTAATTTATACAAATCGATATTAATTGCAAAGCAATATTACACTTAACTATTTTTTCATACAACAGCCTAAGCTGTGAAGCCCAGGCTGTTTTTCAAAGCAACTAACTTAAAATTAAATCATATGAGCACTCAATTATCATTTTTAGAGCCAATTGCCGTTCGCAGGAAATATTTAAGAGACCGACGTGGCAGATTTGCTAATAAAAAAAGATTGGAAGTTGAAGAGGCAAAGCAAAGCGCTGAACACTATCGGAAGTTGTATGAATCGGAGAAGCGAAAACTAATGCCAGTTCTCAGGCGAATGATTAGAGCAGAAAGAGAATTATACAATTTGAAAAATAATTACACATGAATACAAAAGTAACACTCATTGATTCCGGGCAAGACTTTCAAATTTTTATTTGCGACGATACCGGTAAGATTATCGAAGTCTATCCTGAGCCCGAAATCAAATCTATTTGGATAGGATCTTACCTTCCAATTAATGACGAAAACCTTATGCAGGAAGGTCTATACTGCCCAATCAGAAAAGCATATTCAAGCAGCTACGGATATTTGAGACATAAAATTGAAAAAATAGAAAAATTATGAAAGGAATATGTTTTAAAGAACCTCTTTTCCACCTGACACTGCAGGGGATTAAGAAACAGACGAGACGGATCATAAAGCCGCAACCCGACAATATCAGAAGTTTTAATAGAGTTTTGGGTAATACTCCGGATTATGAGTTATCAGAAAAACCATGGACACCAGAGCCAGCCTATCACTTTTTGATGCACGAAGGGAAGTACCTCAACCCCCGCTACAAAGCAGGAGATGTAGTCTACCTGAAAGAGCCGTATTCTTGGATATCATTAGGAAGTAGAGAGCCTGTGACTGTCTATAAGTACGATAATGAAGAATATGATGATGAGTTTGGCACTTCATTTTTAATATCAAAATGGCAAAACAAACTTTTCATGCCCGAAAGTGCAGCACGTTATTTCATCAAGATTACAAACGTGAGAGCAGAGAGGTTGCAGGATATAAGCGAGGAAGATTGTATCAAAGAAGGCATTAAAGTAGGCAGATGTGGTAATGAATCAAAATGGATGAAAGCATTTTATGTGGAAGGAGATAATCAACCATACATAACCGCAAGAAGAGCGTATGAAATGCTTATAAATAAAATAAACGGTAAAGACACCTGGCAAAGTAACCCTTGGGTATGGGTGTATGAATACGAACTAACATTAAATTCAAAAAAATAGAAAAGACATGAAAATAGAAATGACAACACTAGTGAAAAAAGCAAGAGAATATGTAGAAGGTGTAATGAGTAATTCAAGAAGTCCGATGGGAATGTATCTTGAAAATGATATGATAGGTATTGGTATTCAATGCTATGAAGTGGGGTACAACGAAGCTATGAGGTGGAGAGATGTGAAAGAGGAGTTACCTGAAAATGAAGAAATAGTTCAAGTAAAGTGTCACAGCAATAATGAAACATGGTATGAGCAATTAAGATATTTGAAAGCTCATAATGTGTGGGCATGTGACCAAACTATTGGAGATAAAGTTGTAGGTTGGAAACCAATTGAATAAATAACCATGGCAAAGAAAAAAGGAGGTTTTACGAACAGATTTGAAGAAAACGCGCTCCGGGAGAGCGCTTTAATTATTTCTGAACAGTCACAAGGCATGTTTAGCGATCTAATACCACACCGGATAGATGCAACAACTGTCATACTGATAAACCCAAATAAAGATAGAGACAAACAGGTGAATGACTACCTGACGAGACTAGAAAGCAATAGATATAGATATTAAACGAAATGAGTACAATCAAATTACCAGATATACAGCCAGCGAGTCTGCAGTTTGTAGATGATAGAATCCAGGACATAGTAGATACAATTAACGAGGCATTTATCGTGAGAACATCTTGTATAGATCCAAGCAAGTTCAGCATCGAGAGCAAAGATAAAACACGCT
>JAQUIZ010000156.1 GCA_028683355.1 Fermentimonas sp. | reverse complement strand
AATTGTGTTTACAAGCTCATCCTGTGCTTTACCTGTTATATCGAACAACGGCTTCTCAATAAACAGCGGTATCTCTAAATCTTTCAATTGATTGAGGGATTGAAAATGACAGGCAGTGGGGTTAGATAAAATCGCAAAATCAAAATTTAAGTTGTAAAGATCTTCAAAAGAGTAGATATTAATGATATCTGTTATGATTTTTGCATCCTGATTGGATCTTAACGCATAAATAATTACAGATTCATCAATTTTCTTAATCGCAGCTATATGCTTGCGAGCTATTGATCCTAAGCCAACAAACAGCACTCTCATAAAGAAAAATCGAGCTTGTTATTCTCTATCAGAAAAGTGATTATTTCAAAATCAATTGGATGATCTAAATCAAAACAGATATGTGGTACGTTATAAACAAGAGATCTATCCGTGATTGCCCCTTTATAACCAAGATCAAAAAAAGCTCTTCTATAAATATAAAAAGAAGCATTCAGATCATAAACTTTTGGTGCAGCTTGTCTGGTAAATACATCTCCTTGTAATTTCTTCACCTGCGAAAAATAACCATTTTCTTTTTGTTCAACCATGTTAAAGTAAGGACTTCTCCCCGCCTCACTTACTGAAAATAAATTTACGGCATTGGAGTCTGATTTTATAATTTGAAACGCATTTTCAATGTCAGCTAAGTTTCTCAAAGGAGAAGTAACATCCAAATCAAGAACATAATCGTATTGGATCTGTTCTTTGGATTCAGTGTAAACAAGGATATCTTTTATAGCATCAATTTTGCCTACCGTATCATTCGCCAAATATTCAGGACGCTTATAATCAGAATATAAACCCAATCCTTCAGCAACATTTGCAATTTCAACAGAATCGGTTGATAAAGCAATGTTCACATTTTTATATTTAACCTGAACCTGTTTCGCAATTTCAATTGAATAACCAATTAATGGTTTTCCATTCAACAGTTTTATATTTTTACCTGGTATACCTTTGGATCCTCCACGGGCACAAATTGTAATCAATAAAGTCATTTCTTCAAATCTTTTATAATTAAATTAGGGGATGATCCAAAAACAATTGAATTATCCGGTATGTTTGTATCCTTTACATAGGAATTTGCAGATAGCCATACGTGATTACCTATTACGGAATTTCCTACAACTTTTGAGTTGGAAAACATTTTCACATTTTCGCCTATTATTGGATATTTATCTTTATTACCTCCAACTGTGCAACCTTGCATAGCAAAAAAATTATTACCATAGTTTGCGCGTCCCAGAACTAATCCGAGCGGATGTTCGAAAAAAAACACAGGAGGTAATTCAACTTCAGCATAAATATCTACAGAATGGAGAATTTTATTTAAATAATAAAATTTATCCTTCAAATCATTATTATTTTTGGCGAATAAATATGAGAACCAATAGAGATAAATCAAATATTGGCCGGAATGATTCGGAGAAAAATATAAGAGACCGTTTCTCCAGAAATATTTATTATCAATACCTTTGAAACAAACTCTTAACTTTTCAAGTACTAAAGGATGTACTTCCTTTATAGAATTTTCTTCGTTCTTAGACAGATAAAAGAAATTGCCTAATCGCTTAATAAGCAATTTAACTAAGTCATTCTCACTACAATCAATGTATAATTCCTTATCTATTATCATTTCATGTGCTTAACTAATTCTTGTGCTTTCTGATAATCTTCTGGTTTACCAATATCAATCCAATACCCTGTAAGCGGATATCTAATTACCTTCTTATTAATAGAGATAAGCATATCAATAAAGTCAGTGGCGTTATAAAAAACATTATCTGGAATATGTACCAATAATTCTTTCTTGATTAAATATATTCCTGCATTTGCATAATAATTATAAGTAGGCTTCTCCTTTACTCCCTGGATATCTCTACCTGTCAACTCGAAAATACCATATGGTACATTTACGGAATAAGGGACAGCTGCCACAGACATATCTGCATTGTTTTCCAAAAAATGCAGATAAAAATCTTCATAATCAATATTCGTAAACAAGTCGGAATTCATCACCAACACAGTGTCATTGACAAATGAATCTACAAACTTCACAGATCCCATCGTACCAAGGAAATTTGGTTCCCTTACACATTTGATCTGAATATTATTTCTTTTTTCTTTGTAATGTTCAACCAATTGTTCACCCAAATAATTGACAGTCACACTAATATTCTCCATTCCATAACTGATCAATGCATCAACATTATAATCAATAATGCATTTATCGCCTACTTTCAATAATGGTTTGGGTGTGGTTAATGTCAAGGGGCGCAATCTTTCACCCTTACCGCCCGCCATGATAACAGCATCAATGGGGAGCAATGATGAAATCTGATTTAAAGCATATACTTTTTCAATTCTTCCATCTTTAGTAAGATATGGAAGTAACTTAATACCTCTTTCCTTATATTCTTTGATTAGCAATACATCTTTTCTATCATCTGTGATATATCTAAAAGTAGAATGCATAATGGATTTAACACTTTCCTTCAAATCTATCCCTTGGATCAATCCACGACGTACATCTCCGTCGGTAAGAGTTCCTAGCATTTTGCCAACCTTGTCTACGATGAATAAAGTAAGCACATCGTCGGAGTTTTTATCCAATGCAACCAATGCATCTTTGATCGTTGCCGTTTCAGGCAAAATATACCGTTCAAAATCGCTCATTATCGTATATCGTAAAATGTTTTTTGGCTGAGTTTGTCAACTGACATGGATTTGAAAATATCTATGATCTGATGAGAAGCATTGCCATTCCCGTAAGGATTGATGATGTCATTGAGTTTATTTCTGAACTCCTCACTTTGAATTTTTTGGAACGCTTGTAGAATATCCTCCTTTTGCGTACTGCAATTTACAATACTTTCTGCCTGAATACGACCTTTTTGCCGGTCACCAATATTAATGGTGGCAGTGTTTGCTGAGGGTGCTTCCAAAATGCCGCTCGAACTATTACCAACGACTGCGGTTACTTGTTTCATTACGGACAAATAACGCAAAGAACCCAATGACGCAAACAATGCAGATTTCTCAGGATTTTTCTTTACATATGCTTCCATCATCTGATTGATGATCCGTCCGTTTGTGTCAGCATTGGCCTTCGTAAAAATAAAAAAGCTATCGGTTTGCATATCGATAGCATGAAGCAATGCATCAAATTGTTCTTCAACAGATTGATAAGACAATGTTTCCGGATGAAACCCTACCAGATAATTGTACGGATGAAACGTGATATGCAAATCTACTTCTAATTCTTGTTTGGAAAGAAATTGCAACGATTGGAAGTTATCCAAGCCAATGGCTCCCACATTAAAGACTCTCTCAGGTTGTTCACCTAACTGAATCACACGCTGTCGATAAGCCTCTGTAGAGGTAAAGTGCAATGCACTCATCTTTGTGATGGCGTGACGAATGGCGTCATCATACGCACCTTCTGTAAGTTCACCACCATGAATATGGGCTATGGGTATACGAAAAATTAGTGCTGTGGATGCGATAGACAACATCTCATATCTGTCTCCAAGTATAACCAATAAGTCCGGAGATAATCTTTTAAAGGCATCGGCATAACCAATCATTCCCAATCCCATCGATTTGGTAATACCCACTGCAGTATCGGAAGAGAGAAGCATCTCAACTTTTGCATCAATCTCGTACCCGTCGGCTTCTATCTGTCGATACGTAAGTCCGAATTCAGGTGATAAATGAGCACCTGTCACCAGTAGTTGCAAAGTGAAATCATTATCGGTACTGATCTTTTCAATCAATGGTTTCAATAATCCGTATTCAGCCCTGGTGCCTGTTGCAATACAAATCTTCATTACACTATTGTTATCAGTTCGTCTTCTGAAAAATCCTGGTGGGATACCTTCCCGATCACTTCATCCCACTTCATGGGAGAGATGCCAGTTCCGGGTCGTTTCACACCTATATTATCTTCTGTGAAAAGTTCACCTTTGTGTATTTCCTTTGTTGCCACAATACTTTTACGGGCAATGGCCATATTTTTTTGTTCTGATGGTGAGACTTCCTTGGCTCCGCTTCCCGATAAAGCTTTTTCAAGATTCCGGATTGCAGAAACCATCGCTTTCAATTCATCAGGCTCTAACGATGCACTGTGATCGGGACCGTTCATTGTCTTGTCGAGCGTGAAGTGCTTCTCTACAATGGATGCTCCCAGGGCAACTGCTGCAATAGGGACTTCAATTCCCAATGTATGATCGGAATAACCAACTTCTGTTCCAAATTCCTTCTGGATATGAAGCATTGCCTTTAAATTGACATCATCCATAGGTGTCGGATACTCCGTGTTGCAATGGAGAATGGTGATATTCTCTTTAGGTATACCGGCTTCAGTGAAGACTGTTACAGCATCTTTTATTTCCGATATGGTTGTCATTCCGGTAGATAGAATCACTTGCCGGAAAAGACGGGCAGCTTTTCGAAGATAGGGTAAGTTTGTAATCTCTCCCGATGGGATTTTCACCATCTTGAGACCAACCTTATGAAGATATTCCAGCGAATCTAGATCGAAGGCTGTAGAAAAGAATTGAATGTTTTTTTTCTGACAATATGCGATAAGTTGTGAATGCTGCTCATGGGACAATTCCAGTTTCTGCAACATCTGGAGCTGCGTCTCTTCAGCGTTCCGGGTATTCTGGATTTGATAAACGGCTTTCTTTGCAGAACCGGAAACAAGCTTTTCGGCTTTGAATGTCTGGAACTTAATGTAATCGACCCCTGCGTCGGCAGCTGCATCAACAAGTCGGAATGCATTTTCCATGCTTCCATTATGATTTACACCTGCCTCGGCAATGATCATTACATGTTTTGCCTTCATCTGCTTACTGCAATTTAATTTTAAGTGTCGCCGGATTTCCCGAATAAACCCCTTTTTGCGTAGCATTTTTTCGAATCAGAGAACCGGCTCCTATTACACAACCGGCTGTAATCTCTAACCCGTTGATCATGACCGACTGACTGCCAATAAAGGTTTCATTTCCAACCACGCAATTGCCATTGATCATTGCTCCGGTAGAAATATGACAATAATCGCCAATCTTTGCATCATGTTCTATATTGGCAAATGTATTGATAATACATCCCTTGCCAATGATTGCATCGGCATTCACAACGGCTTGGTGCATAATCACACTACCCTCGCCTATTTGTGCATACTTCGAAATATGAGCCGTTGAAGCTACAATTGTGGCGAGTGTTCCTCCTGCCTCAAAGATTTTCTGGTGCAATTTGATGCGCAGTGCTGCATCCTTGATATGACCGACTGTCACTATAAATAGAGCGTCGTTCACATAATCCGGTATCTGATTGTCGGTCCCGACAATCGAATAATCCAAAACCTTTTTTCCAACATTTTCAGGGATATCCAAAATACCCTGGATCTGGAAACCGGCGCTCTCTGCTACATCAATCACCGATTTACAGTGACCGCCTCCA
>JAQUIZ010000155.1 GCA_028683355.1 Fermentimonas sp. | reverse complement strand
TTTCAAATCCCTTTGCAACCACTGTGAATGTTTTATCAAAACCAAGCCATATTACAATACCAAACAAAACTGTAATAATAGGTAAGGCCATGAATTTCCACCTGTTAGCTAAACTCCATCTAAGAATATCTTCATAAAACAGAACCAACATCCATAGAAGTCCCAGTACAGCCGAAATTATAAAAATGACAAACAGGAAATTGCTGAATACTCCTGTGTCAGTGCCCAACGGAAGCCATTCAATAGTCAGCAAATATGAAACTGCTACAATGGCAATAGCAATATTTATAATATTGCCTGTTTTCTTTTTTGGCCATTTATGTGAAAATAGATTGTTTAGTCCAAAAATCGGTAAGGCAGCATACAATGCATTCCCTGTCATAATTATCAGTGCAATTCCACCTGCAACAAGAATAATGTTACTCACTTTTCTAACCTTCTCAGATGTAATCTTAAATGAAAAGAAATAATAAATTAGGGTAGGAATAACAGTAATACCGAGAATAAAAGATGTTACAATTGCAATGGTTTTTGTGTATGCAAGGGGACTGAACATCTTTCCTTCCTGTGCTTCGAGAAAAAATACAGGCATGAAGCTAATTATAGTTGTTATGAATCCAACGAGAATTGCACTGGATACTTCACTTATACTTTTGTGAATCAAATTAATAAAAGGCTTACCTTTTAGCTTGTCTCTGTTTTCTTCCATCTCCATATTCCGTATGGTGCTCTCAACAAAGACAACCCCGATATCGATCATTACTCCGATAGCTATGGCAATACCGGATAAGGCAACAATGTTTGCATCTATACCCATATTACGCATCACAATGAATGTGAAAAGAACTCCGACAGGCAAAATACTTGAAATGACAATTGATGCTCTAAGATTTAAAACTAAAACTATCACTACAATTATGGTAATTAGTATTTCCAGTGTCAGCGAACTTTCAAGCGTACCAATAGTTTCATGAATCAGCCCTGTTCTGTCATAAAATGGCACTACTGTAACCTTTGAAATAGTCCCATCATCAAGTATCTTCTGTGGAAGTCCCGATTCCAGTTCTGAAATCTGATCCTTAACATTATTAATAACCTCAAGAGGATTTGAACCGTATCGTGCTACAACAACACCTCCAACAGCTTCAACACCTTCTTTGTCAAGTCCTCCGCGACGTGTAGCAGGTCCAAGGTTTATAAAAGCTACATCTTTAAGTTTTATTGGAACTCCTTCACGAACGGCAACCACAGCCTCCTCTAAATCAGAGGTACTCTTAATATAACCTAGTCCACGCACAAGATACTCAACCCTGTTTATTTCTACAGTTTCGGCGCCTATATCGAGGTTGCTGTTTTGAATGGCATACATAAGATCCATCAATGTCAGATTGTAAGCCCTCATTGCATCCGGATTAGCTTCTACCTGATACTCTTTAATGAAACCTCCAATAGATGCTACTTCTGCTACACCTCCTGCAGAGGCCAGGCTATACCTTACCTGATAATCCTGAATAGATCTGAGTTCTGCCGGATCCCATCCTCCTGCCGGCTCACCTGTTGAGGGATTTCGACCTTCAAGAGTGTACCAGAATATTTGGCCTAAAGCTGTAGCATCAGGCCCCAGACTTGGTTGAACCCCATAAGGGAGTGTGCCGGCAGGTAGTGAATTAAGTTTCTCCAGAATACGTGAACGACTCCAGTAAAACTCAACATCTTCTTCAAAAATTACGTATATGAAAGACATCCCAAACATTGAGGAACTTCGTATAGTTTTTACTCCTGGAATACCCAATAGTGAGGTCGTCAACGGATATGTTATTTGTTCTTGTATATCTTTGGGAGATCGCCCCATCCACTCTGTAGAAATAATTTGTTGATTATCTCCAATGTCAGGAATAGCGTCAACCGGTACTGGATCCCTTGGCAAAAT
Source organism: Fermentimonas sp. (assembly GCA_028683355.1). Lineage (GTDB taxonomy): Bacteria > Bacteroidota > Bacteroidia > Bacteroidales > Dysgonomonadaceae > Proteiniphilum. The sequence continues at coordinate 3,571 of JAQUIZ010000155.1, read as the reverse complement.
ACTATGCCAGTTAAAAGGGGCAACTGATATTCCCCAAATTATGATAACTACCAGTAAAAGGATAGTAACCACCCTATTGGTCAGGAAATACTTTATGATTTTGTTGATCATAGAATATATTGTTTAAATAAGTTTATTATAGTTGGATAGGCTGATTATATAAAACAGTGATAAGCCTATAGTGTTTTCTGTCTGTATGTTTTATTAAATACAGTTTGGAGTATATTGTATACAGTTTATTATAGGTAAACAGTTGTTACCCATTTCTGAATACAAAATTCATTGAGAATCAAATACGGTATATACAGATGTAAGTAAGAATGCTTACATCTTCAAGGTAGAGTCCCTTTGTGGGAAATTTTAAGGTGGTTAATAAAGAGTCGGAATCCGGTTCAGATGCAATCAGTTGATTTATAAGAGTCATTCCGGCAATATCAATTGATAGAGGGGAAATCCTCGTAACAGTTTGATCTGTTTTATTCTGAAACTCATCAGTAGTTAGTTTCATCATTTCTGTTTCACAACAAAAATCGCCTGAAATCAATAGGTCGTGATTCTCTGTTTCATCGCAGCAGAAATCTTGGATTCCGTTTGTATGGTATACATGAAGAGAGTTCAACTCATTACCACAATAATGCATAGCAATTATAGGTTGAATCGCTGTAATCAACATTATTATTAGTAGATATATGGAAATTGTTCTCTTCATTCTTTAAACAAATCCCAGCAAAGTTATAGAATATAAATAATTAAACAAAATAAATACGATATAATTATCATAAAGATGCAGCAGTTAGTTCAGCTTCTGCAAGTGCATAGTCCCTTTCAACTTCAAGCATACTATTGTATGCATCATAATAAGCTTCAATCTGCAACAGATAGTTTAACAGCGTAATTTCTCCTGCTTCAAGCGCTTTTCTTAGCATAGGCACACTATTGTATGATGATAATGCCTGACGATATTTTATTGCCGTCCTATGCAGATCAACAGATCTGTTAAACAGGTTTTGTAATCTGTTGTAATATTGAATTTTGTTATCTTCCAGAGAGGACTCACTTGAAATTACATCTGCCTTTGCCCTTTTAACGGCATTCTTATTTTCCCAAAGCGGAACTGATACTCCGATTGTTATACCTTGTAACTTTTCTCCCAGAATTCTTTCATCAGCATAACCAGCCGAAATCTTTGGTAGGGAAAGTGCTTGATTTAATTTAACTTGTTGCTTGTTAATATTAATCCTTTGATTAAGATATTGTATGACGGGACTGTTTAATTCTGTATTTAAATACCAATCATTGAAATTAGCAGGAAGAGGAGAAAGAAGGATAAATGTTTCATCAAATTCTATTTCTATTCCTCCGTTCAACGCTTTCAGCTCATTTGACAAGGACTTTCTTTCAATATCTATTTTTTCTTTTTCATTTACACAGGTTAGAAGATCCATGACTACCTGGTTTCTCTCTAAGATGTCGATTGTACCATCGTCATACATTTTCTGATATGACTCTGCAATCTCTTCAGCAATTCTAATCCTGTTTTCATAATCCTTTGAAAGAGCATTATAATAAGTGAGATTTATTGCCAATTGTTTTGCCTGTAACAGCACATTTATTCTTTCTGAACTGTAAACCAATTCAAGGTTTTGATTCAACATATTAGAAATCTTATTCCTGTGCCCGTATACAGTAGGAAAATCCATCGATTGAGTTATGGCAAAAGATTTCTCATTCCCAATTTCAGAGGGGTTACCCCATAAATTGCTAAATTCCACTTCAGGATTTGGTAAATATATTCCGGTTTTATTACCCAGTTTTTGTGCTTCAACCTGTTTTTGTAAAGCTGATAGGGTGGTGTTGTTCGATTCTATTTCTTGTAATAGATACTCTAGGTTGTTTTGAGCATAACTTACCTTAAAAATAATAAAAGAGAGCAGTACCAAACATAATCTTTTCATTTCACACTAGTTTTACATATAATGTTATTACAAAAATATGTAAAGTATAAGTTGAAAATAGTCTCTCTTGTGACAAATTACAATGTTTAACAATTAGATATCCTTAGGATCTATAGAAATGTAATCTGAATTTATAACACCATCCACAATCTTTATTAATCTGTATCCAGGCTCTGCTTTACCCAGTGGTCTGCCTGCAGCATTGGTAGTTATCATCATAATACCATTGTGAGATGATTCTGCATTATTATGCAAATGTCCGGCATATATGGCATCCACTCCATACTTTTCAAACAGATTGAAATATTTTAATCTGTCTTTCTTACTTTGGTTTGAGTAACTCTCATTTTCATCAAAATCATTAATGAAAAAAGGATAATGTGTAAATACAATTATCATATCTGCTGATTTTGCTTGCTTAAGTTTTCTTTTAAGCCAGCGAAGCTGTTTCTTTTCTTCTCTCTTATTAGTTTTCGATTTTATAATAACAGAATTTAGCCCTATGAAATATGAATCATTATATTCAAATGCAAATCTGTCGTTACCTTTCCCATATTGTGAGAAATAGAACTCAAAATCTTTCTTTGTAGGATTCTGCCCCAAATCATGATTACCGGGACTCAAATACAGTGGTATATCTTCATCCAAACCGGCTGTGATTCTCTTAAACTCCTCAATTTGATTAACATCTTTGGAGTTATTTACAAAATCACCTGTTACTACTACAAAATCGGGTTTTAGTTTATTTATCTGTCTAATAGCTTCAGCATAAAGCATGGTTTCTTTTACAAAGCTTTTATTTTCATCAAAAAAACCAAACTGTGGGTCAGAAATCTGTACTATTTGAATTGTTTTATTTTGGGCTACAGAGCTGAAGCTCTGTAAACCCATAATAAAAATCATTGATAGTAGACAAATATTTATTTGTAAACTGTTTAATCTTATCATAATACGATATTGATGCTGTCCTTTAAATCGCATTCAGTTATTTATATAAATCTGAAATGCAAATTCTTTCATAAGGAGTTTTATTTATATGAGTAAATATCTTTCCATAATTATATTATTTAGTACTACTACTCAATACCCCAACTTCTATTTGCTTTATTGCCCATTTCAAAAACCAGTTTCCCACCTTTCATTAAGTCGGAATGATCAATAAAGACACTATTAAGTGATTCACCATTGAAGGAAGCCGATTGAATATACTTATTTTCATAGGAACTATTCTTAGCTTCAATTTCTAAATACTTGCCATTGCCTAAATTGACTTTTACTTTGTCGAAGAACGGGCTTCCAATTGTATATTCTGTGGTACCTGGTGTAACAGGATAAAATCCCATTTGTGAAAATACTATGAAAGAAGAAAGACCACCTCCATCTTCGTCACCTGGTACTCCCATCAGGTCGTTCCTGAACCATTGATTAATTAGCGTTCTAATTCTCTTCTGTGTCTTCCAGGGTTCACCTGCATAATTATATAAATAAGGAATATGTAGAGATGGTTCATTTGCCATTGAAAATTGTCCAACGTTACCTGTATGGTCGGGCAACTCGCTATAAAAAGCATATTTACTCTTACCTAGTGGCTCTACAAACATCGCATCCAAATTATT